>DAEH01000018.1 GCA_002497685.1 Euryarchaeota archaeon UBA169 | reverse complement strand
ACCTCTAAGTCAAATTTGAGTGACGATGAGATTGAACAGAAGGTTAAGGAAGCTGAACAATATGCAGATGAAGATAAGCAAACTAGAGAAGTAATTGAAACTAGAAATCAAGCAGAGTCTTTCATTTATGCCACAGATAAAGCTATCAAAGACCTCGGCGAAAAAGTGGATGATAATATAAAAAATTCTGTTGAAGAATCTAAAGAAAAACTAAAAGAAGCTATGAAAGCTGATGATCTTGAGCCTATGCAAAAGGCATTTGAAGAATTCCAGCAAGCATCACAAGCTGTAGCAGAAATGGCATATCAGCAGGCCGAAGAAGAACGAGCTAAAAATGAATCGACAGATGAAAAGCCAGCTTCAGACGATGATGATAATGTTGTAGATGTAGATTACGAGGAAGTTGAAGAAGAAAAGTAGGCAAGTATAAAAGCCCCTATTCTTTGTAGAAATATGGCCGATAAAGTCTCTTTTACAGATTTTGGAACCAAACGTAAAGTTCGAAAAATTAAACGTAAGAGGCAGCCATCTCATAATTCGTCTATATATTCACAAGATGAGTCTACACCCACATCTTTTGATGAATCTTCATCAACCGAATTAAATATTGATTCAGATGAATTTAAGTTTCCTTTTCTTGAAATCTCAGTCTCTCAGCAAACGCCTTCATTGAGAGACTCGTGGTGTGAAATGCAGGTATCTTTGAAGAATAGCGGTAATGGTTCAGCAAAATCGTTAACAATTTCTTTTGATAATTTAGAATCAAGAGGTAAAACAATGGTTGATGAGCTAGAAATAGATTCAGACATAGTTCTTAATTTTGATGTTAAGACATTATCTAGAGAATCTGAAATAACAAGAATGGATGTTTTTTATCATACGATAGAAGGAGATACTTTTTCAATTATTAGACGAGATTGGTTTCCAAATGAGAATGAAGATGAAATAATTTTTCAGAATGAAATACCACCTGGTGAGGAACATAAGGCAAAGTTGTATACTCGTAAGGAAGTTATGTCTGATGATTTTCATATAATTTGTAGTAAATGTGAGGCTAGAGCTCCCGCTAATTTTAGAATATGTGGCAAGTGCGGTTCTCGTCTTCAGAAGAGATCAGATAGGGCACAGAATTGGGGTAGTAATCTCAAAGAAACTACTGGAATCCAAGATGGTAGAGATGTCCTCATGAAGAAGTTGCGAAAACTTGGCGAACTAAAGGACAAGGGTATGTTAAGTGACGCAGAATTTACTGCAGCTAAATCTAAGCTTCTTAAATAATATTATAGTGATTCAGCTTCAAGAACATCTTCATCAAAGTTACCATCAGAAACAGGTCCCTTCTTTGTTTTGTCTGCGACTTTATCATTCAAAACGAAAATAAATACTGAAAGAATAATTGCCCATTGAACAATCATTGTCAATATTGTGAACATACCTAAGCCCATGCCCTCAATTGGAGATTCACTATCATCTTTTAATTTTTCGTATATGAAGTATCCAAAAACAGCAATAAATTCAATAGGTAATACGTATTTGATAATGTATTCCCACCATTTCCCGATTTGTATATCTGCATATTGAGTATTGATTAATTTTTCTCTGAAATCACTTACTCCAAATCTCATGACAACTATTGCAACCATTAAACCTGAAATGATAAGTCCAGTTCCCCAGACAAAGTCTTGATTGTCTAAGAATTCAATACTTATTGCAGATGGAATTCCAGCTACAGCAATTGCTACAGAAATGTATCTGACAGCTTCTTTTCTTTCCCATCCCATGTCTACAAAATTAACTACACATGCTTGTAACGTAGAAACCATGGAAGTCAATGCAGCAAAAGACATTGCCAAGAAAAATATACTTCCTATAATCCAACCAGCAGTACCCATTGTAGCAAATAAAGCAGTCAAGTGAATAAATGTTAAACCAGAAGATCCAGATTCAACAGCCTCTAAGCCGTCTGCAGTAGTATCTGATAGTGCAAATACAGTACCTAAAACTGCTACTCCTGCAATTAATGACACAGAATTATTTCCTAATCCAGTTAGGAATGCGTTTAATCCGATATCTTCTTTCTTTCGCATTGCAACGGCGTATGTAATTGCCATTCCAAATCCGGCAGATGTCGACCACGCAGATTGAGTTAATGCCCTAATCCAGGTCTCTCCTTGGAATAAATAATCCCATTGAGGAATGAACATGAATCTTAGTCCCATTGCAGCTCCTGATGGATTCAAGATGAATGGATAAATCATTGCAACAACTAAAAATGCAACTAAGCATGGAATCAAAATCATGTTTGCTTTTTCAATTCCGCTAATTCCATTGTAAACGATAAATGCTGAAAAACTAACTGCTAATAATTGGAATAATACGACTTCACCAGGCGATGAAATAAAATTGTCCCAGAGTGCTTGAGTTTCCGTGGTATCAGTAGCACTACTCATTTCACCTGAAATTGCAATCCAGAAATAACGTATTGTCCAGCCCATTACAACGGCATAGTAGAATCCTACAGCAGTTCCAACCCACATCATCCATACTCCCATCCAAGTAAACCTTCTTCCAGCCATGTCTCTCATAGCTCCAATTGTACCTAACCTTGTTTTCTTACCAATAGCAAATTCAGCCATTAGCAATGGTATAGACCATGCAAACAGGAAAAGTAACCATCCAATCATAAAAGATCCGCCTCCGTTAGC
>DAEH01000080.1:1370-2686 GCA_002497685.1 Euryarchaeota archaeon UBA169 | reverse complement strand
GTATCAATCAAAGGTTTACCATCATCATCAATGATAGTTAATTCTACAATCTCATCATCAGCTGTAACGCCAGTAGTTTCCGTATCTAAGTAAACAGTTTTCATTCTTTTATTTCACATGTTGAATAATCAAACATACGATAGACATTGCAAGTTCCTGAAAGGGCATTATAGAGCAAAACAAAAGAAACAACAGCGATTACACTAGCCAACATTGTATTTTCATCATACAAATAATAAGCTAAAGGAAATCCAATTACGCTAATAACAAATCGAACTTGGCGGTCCAACATACTTTGGTTTTGTAGAAAAAAATCAAACCCTTTTTTTTCAGTCATAAATGTTTACTCGGACTAGCCATTTATTATTTACATCAATCCGTTTTCGCGCATTCCATCGAATAACCGCAAGTATTCACAAGGTTGATCTCCTTTGTATCCAAATCCAGTCTGTGCATGTTCAGGACACGTATCAGAATCAAGGCATTTTTTTAGATCATAAATTACTCCATCAATCCAACTTGTATTAACAAAATAACTCATAATTTGAACATTGAACTTCATTTCACCTTTGTCAGCTTGATTATTCAGCATTCCATCCTCAAAATGTTGGTCTCCGTTAACATATACAAAAAATCCCTTATTGCTTACCTTGAATCCTTTATTTCTCATAATCCAAGTATAGATATCCATTTGCCTTTTGTAACCTTCCTTATAATTTCCTTCGAGTTTAATTTCTTTCAAAGCATCACGTTCTTTATTCAATCCAGTAGCCGTACTTTTGTAATCAACAATATGCAATTCTTCAGTTTTAGGATTGCACCAAACATCATCCAGACCTCCACCTAAGCACAAATTGGTAGGTTTATGAACAAAATTGAAATGATTTGGAGAGCTACCAAAATGTAAGGAATTTTCCCATTTCTTCATATCTTCGTGGGCAAAAGGAACGAGATGTCCTAAACCATATTTTTCCATTAATGGATGTGGCTTTTGCAATTCACGATAAACATCAAAATCTTTTTTCAACAAAGTATCAGTTGCAGTATTCAGCAAAAATCCAGGCATTCCAGGAAATTTAATTCCTCTAACTCTGTCCATCCAAAAACAAGCAGGACATTTGTAGAACGATTCAATTCGATATCGACTTATTTCATAGGGTTCTTCCCTATCTGGCTTGTAAGTTCCCCTATGCCTTGGCATTATTCTTTTTCTTTTTTCTCCATGTTCTTTTTGGCAGTTTTGCCGAATAGCTTTGACATTAAATGCATTAGAAAGGCGTACATATTTTCCCTAGAGCATCATGGGTTTATAGTGA
>DAEH01000080.1:0-1271 GCA_002497685.1 Euryarchaeota archaeon UBA169 | reverse complement strand
AACTCTGTCCATCCAAAAACAAGCTGGACATTTGTAGAACGATTCAATTCGATATCGACTTATTTCATAGGGTTCTTCCCTATCAGGCTTGTAAGTTCCCCTATGTCTTGGCATTATTCTTTTTCTTTTTTCTCCATGTTCTTTTTGGCAGTTTTGCCGAATAGCTTTGACATTAGATGCATTAGAAAGGCGTACATATTTCCCTTAGAGCATCATGGGTTTATAGTGATAACTACTGAGAAATAAGATATGAAACACATACTTTGCTTTGGAGATTCAAACACTTGGGGTTATTCGCCGCAGGATGGCAGTAGATTCCCAATCGATGTCAGGTGGACTGGTATATTGCAAAAGGCACTTGGAGGCGATTATTGCATCATTGAAGAGGGTTTGAATGGCCGTACGACATTTATCAATGAAGAAGGAGAAGATGCGCGCCCTTTTCGAAGTGGTTCAGATTTTTTCCCAACACTTTTGGAAAGTCATAGACCTTTAGATCTCGTAACGATAATGCTAGGCTCTAATGACCTCAAATTAGAATATGATTTGAGTATTGAAGAAATAGCAAAAGGCGCTAAAGCACTTTGTGATATGGTAATCAATTCAGAATATCTGGCAGAACATCCTCCAGCAATTCTTCTAATTTCACCAACTCATTTTAATCCTGAAATTATAGAAGATGAAATAGAAATCTTTGGCGACGCTAGCGAGAAGTCACGACAATTTGCAGAGCATTATCAGAAAGTAGCTAAAGAATTGGACATTCATTTCTTAGACGCTGCTAAACATGTTACGCCAAGTGAGGGTGAAGGGATTCACTGGGATGCTGATCAACATATCAAGTTCGGCAACGTTCTAGCACAAAAAATTACTAAAATATTACTCTAGTATTACTCTGCGAATACTAATATATACTCTATCGACCAGAGAAAACTATGCCCAAGATTAGTTTAGACATGCCTGCAGAGATAATAGCTGACCTAAAACTTCATGTTGGAGATGAAAAGAAATACGTTAGTTTAGCAGATGCAATCAGAACCGCTTGTCGACGATTATTAGATCAATTAGATGATATTGATTTGAGGCATGGAAGAATAAAAGAAAAATGATAGATAAGGTAGATCAGGAAAGCGAGGAGTATCTCAAATGGAAACAAGGCTCAGTTCTAGCAGAGGAACCTCAAGAGTCAATTGAACCTGAACAAGCTGTGGAAGAATTACCTGAACCTAAAAGAAGTAAAATATTCTTTATGGACTGGTTTTTTGGAGTTA
>DAEH01000084.1 GCA_002497685.1 Euryarchaeota archaeon UBA169 | reverse complement strand
CAGAGTGTGTGTATGAGTTGTTCAAGCAAGTAATTTCTAACGAAACTTGTATACTTTCTTGGTCTTCAGTTCCTCTATTCCTTACAGTTACATTCACGATATTTTCTACATTTGGTTCTACAGTTTCTTCGTCTAAAGGAGAATTAAATCTGCTTAAACTTACATCATCTTCTAGTTGTTCAACAAGATATTCCACAATATTTTCCATAAATTCGTCTCTATCGTTACTATTTGTTATTGCACTAAAATCTATAGTCATAAATACCAATTTGAAATCTTCTTCAGTCCTAATTGTCGAAATATTATTATCTCCATTTGAGCTGAGAATTTTTTCAAATCCAGTCCTAGGTTCGATATCATCAGCAAAATCTGAACTTATTGCATCAGCATCATATTCAACACCATCTGTGATGGGGTCGTCATCCACACCATAAACAACAGCAGGCGTTGAGCGATCGTTATCTGCATAACTAACTCCTAGATAATCATACTCAAAATCTCCACTACTACGATATCCGTCAGTGGTGTCAAAATCATATAAAATATCCATGCCCACTACCCACATGGCACCTCCTCCTTCAAGATATTCACCTACATTTGTTTTGTCATTATCTGTAAATGTTACATCAGTATCTCCACTCTGATAATCAAGGCCGCATGCCCAAATAATTAGCTGATATTCGGATAATACATCTATGTCTGGTGCATCTGAGCTACTGTTCACTCTAATAATATCATAAGCAATAGGGTTTGTCAGATTATCAAGAGCATTGGCATAATATTGATCAGTTTCAGTTCGAGTACCTCCATTATTAGCACTATTGTCATCGTCTAAAAGTAAAATAGGTGGATAAGTAACAGTGATGGTTTCAGAATCTGCATTATTATCTTCGTTAGATTCAGAGATTAGTTCTTCCTCATCAACAATAACTGTAATTTTGTGTGTGCCTCCAACTGCAGTCCATTCCATTTCTGCGTCAGCAGTATTTCCACCCGGAATAGTTATTGTTTCTTTCCCAATATAATCAGTATCAGAATAAAAGCTGACATTAGTAGTTACACTAATTAAACCACTTGTCCCTCCGTCATTGGCAATTTCAGCAGTTATTGTAACTTCATCTCCACCGGTAGGCGAATCTTCACTAAAACTTATCTCATTTATAGATAAATCAGGGTCATTTTCATCAGCTATTGTGTTCATTGCTGAAATGGGCAACATCAGCATGGCTAGCAGTAAAGCAGTTATTTTACGAGACATATTTCTCCGTAGCTGGCTAGGCCGTATAGATATAAAGGTGTCTTACACCCTACGGGTGTAAATTTTATGCCATAATTTAGAGCTGTTTTCTAAAGGTTTTTTTTCACTTTCTTCCCATTTATTTCCTATTGTAGGAAAGTAAATACAATCATCACCAGTTATGCTGTCAGGAACTAAAGTAACATCGATGTAGTCAGCAAAATTCATTGCTTCTTTGTAAATTCCTGCTCCGCCTATAAACCAGATATCACCCTCGCAAGTACTTACGGCCTCGTTAATACTGTTGAAACATTCTACATTATCGATACTACTTCTCGTAATTACTATATTTCTTCTCATTGGTAAAGGTTTTATTGGTAATGATTCCCAAGTTTTTCTTCCCATAATAATGGTTTTCCCAATAGTAATTTTCTTGAATCTCTTTAAGTCTTCAGGATAATGCCAAGGAATAGTATTATTTTTACCGATAATTCCTTCGGGAGATATCGCAACCAATATTCCTTTCATACTGCAACTCTAAAAGGAATAAATGGTTCAGGCTTATAATTTTCTAATTTAAATTTAGATAGTATTGTCTCAGTATCCTTATCCAATAAATCCATCACGTCTTCTAAAGTTTTTAGATTAGGATTTATTTTAAGTTCAGGTAAAGATTTTATTTCCCTTTTAGTTTGTTCAAGTAGCCCAGGAATGTGATCATATTCACTCATACTTCCATCAGCTTTTTTAGTATAGATGTGAGCATCAACAAGAGTATGTCCAAAAGTACCAACTTTCATATTGGACAAATGTGCAAAAAGGTGTAGTAAAAAAGAATATCCTGCGATATTGTAAGGGACGCCTAGAGCGATATCGCAACTTCGTTGTGTTAAGTGTACACACAACCTAGGCTCACCATCTTTATCGTATTGAACATTGAAAATAAATAAAAGATGACAAGGCGGTAATTTACTAGTTTGAGCATTCCCTGGAGCCCAAGCGCTGATTACCATTCTCCGACTATTTGGATTCTTCTTTAAAGTCTCTAAAACATACTTAACCTGATCATTATATTCATCAGTTCCATGAATTGGGAATTTTCTCCAAAAATTTCCATAAGCACTAGGTACAAAGCCATCCTCATCAGCCCAATGATCCCAAAATTTACAGCCGTGTTTTTTTAATAGCCCTATATGCAAATCTCCAGATAAAAACCATAAATTTTCGATTACAATATTCTTCCATGATATTTCTTTGGTAGTTAGTAATGGAAATCCATTGTTTAAGTCGATAGAATAATTGATATTAAATGCTGAAATTGTATCGACACCAGTTCGATTTTCTTTCCTCGTCCCTCGTTTTAAAACCTCGTTAACTAAGTCAAGATATTGTTTCACTAACTCCCATTAAAGTGCCCCAATAAAGGCTTATTTCTTTTAGAAAATTATATATAATTTAGTGTAGTGTGTATTGAATGCCATTCCGGATTATAGACCATGAGTCAAATGAAATTTTGTTAGAATCGCCCCACGTCTCAGATTTAATTGAATATATAGATAAACATTCGGATGAATATCTCGTTAAAGAATTAACAATTTCTTAGTTTTTCGAGATATTTTTTTTACTAACTAACTAGTATTTCTACACTTTCTATAAGTGAAATATCATTATCAGTAATTCCACCCTCATCGGGTGAGGTTGCAGTAACTCTAACAGTACCTTTCTTGTAAATTAAAATTTCAGGATAATGTCCAATTTCATTTGCGATACTAGCTACATGTTGTACAAATGTAGCTGCAGCTTCAAAGCTATCAAAAACAAATTCCTTCCTAATGCACCTATAAACATCATCGTAATTCCATCCATCCATGCCCTTTATGGCATTCGCAATGTCATTATCTTTAAGCACAGAACTCATTTTATATCTAATAATAGGTAGCTATATACTATTTCACCTAATTAATTTATAAATGTATTTTTAAGTGTACATTTGTGAGTGTCTCTTCATCAAAGGTTTTTGGTCTTAGACAAGACTTTCCGTTTGTTAGAGTATTTGGTTTCTTTTTGTCAATTTTTACAATGGTAATAATGCGTACTACAATTGATAAAATAGTCCCTAGTCCGTATTATTCTATTACAAATAAATCTACAAATGAGAACTATCTTATTTTCACAGATGATGCAATTTGGATGTTAATTTTAATGTTGTTTGTTATCTTTCTCACACTTACATTTATTATTCCGATAGTACTTTATTTCCGAGGTTTGAGTAAATGGGAATGGGACCCTACTACAGTTGTATTTTGGCTAATAATTACTTGGAGTTTATCTTTTTTCTTTACAGAAATAGCAGAAACTAATTCATCAATCAAAGATTATGTTTTAGTTTTAACAAAGATTGCAGATGGTACTTTTGTTGTGTTTATGACAGTTTTTGTCTTACGTGCTTATAGTAATTATATGGTTCCATTAATGTCAGATTGGATAAATATAGGCAATAAGTCAGACACACAGTATGGGCCATTGTTGGATATTCTTGGTTCAATTTTGATTATAGTTTTCGGCCTTACAAATTTCTTATCAACATTTAATGTTGAATTCGGTGTTCTAGTTGCAGGAGTAGGTGTTGTTGGTTTAGTTATTGCATTAGCTGCACAAGATACTCTCAGTAATTTTTTCTCAGGTATTCTTCTATTACTAGATCAAGGATTTAAGACAGGAGATATGATTTATTTTAACGAAACCTACTGTCTAATAAGAGAAATCGGTCTTCGTTCGACAAAAATATATGATATTATAAACCATGTAATAATAATAATTCCAAATAATGCTCTTGCTAATCAAAACATTCTAAATTTAACAAAACCAGACAGGTATTATCGTTTAAGAATAGAGATTGGAGTGTCGTATGATTCAAATCCAGATGAGGTTGAAGCAGCTTTACTAGACGTAGCAAAGAATAATGCAAATATAGAGCAGGATGACCCTACAAGGAAACCTTTAGTCCGATTTCAAAATTTCGGAGATTCTACTTTGAATTTTGCTTTAGTTGCATGGATAAAAAATGTAATTAAGATAAGACAAATAAATTCAGATTTACATCATCAGGTTTTTGAAAAATTAAGGCAAGAGAATATAGTTATCGCATTCCCTCAAAGAGATGTACACTTATATGAAACATCCAATGCAGGTACAAAAAAAATCACTAAACCTACAGAAGACACTAATATTGAAAGAAGAGCAAGAGAAGAAGCCGAAGAGAAAGCAAGAGATGCTGAAGAAGCATTGAGAATAGCTGTAGAATCTGCTAAGCAAGCTGAAGAAGAAAAGGTTAAGTTAGAAGTTGAAGAGGCTGAAAGACAGGTTAGAGAAGCAATTGAAGAAGCTAGGGCCGCAGAGAGGAAAGCTGAAGATGAAAAATCTAAGAAAGCTGAACAAGAAGCCATGATTGCTAAAGCTGCAGCGAAGAAGGCTGAAGATGAAAAAGCAAAATTAGAAGCAGAAGAAGTTGCAAGAAGAGCTGAGGAAGTACAAGCTAAGAAAGAAGCTGATGAACAAGCAAAAGAAGCAGCTCGAGTGGCTGAAGAAGAGGCAAAGAAAGCTGAAGCAGCTGAAGAAGCTGCAAGAAGGGTGGAAGAAGCCAAAATAAAGTTAGAAGCTGAGGAAGAAAAGACTAGATTCGAGGCTGAAGAAGCTGCAAATATAGCTGAGGATAAGAAAGCACAGCTGGAAGCTGAAGAAGCTGCAAAGATAGCTCAGGATAAGAAGGCAAAATTAGAGGCCGAAGAAGCTGAAACACGTAGATTTATTGAAGAAATTAAAGCAAGACAATCCAAAGAATAAGTTTATTCTTCATACCAGATAGGTGGCATAAACAAATCACTTTCACTTCTTTCTATTATTGGTAAAGTCAAGATGCTATTTGCATTAGTTCCAATAGTTACATATCCACTACTAACAGGAGATGGAATGTAATCTTCATTAGTTTGCGAAATAGTTATCTCAAGAGCGGAGCCGGCAGGAACTACGACATCCATTGCAAATAGTTGCATTTTTGCATTTATAGTTCCAGTAGCAGTACATGGTTGCCCACATTCTCTTCCACCTTCATGATATCTAAGATCCATGACTCCATGTCCAAGGTGTATTCCACCAGCAATAGCTAGTTCGACGTAAAGATGGCCGGACGTTTGTCCAGGAGGTATAGTGACATCAACATGAAAAGTAGGCATTCCCGATATGCGAGTCTCATTTTCAAATATCTCAGTTTCAAGAGTTAGACTATTGGTAGGACCTACCAATCCATTGCCAGATACAACATTCAATCCCTCACTTATTGGTAGTTTTAGCAAGTCTTTGTCATTTGCTGGCCAAGTTTGTTCAACTCTCCAGCTACCCATATTATCTTGCATCTCAACGTGTAACGCCGGTTTCATATTTCCTTCATACAAATAATAATTGAACCATTCTAGTAAATCCTGAGCCCAATCATATCTTACAGATTGAGGATATGCTTCAGCACCTCTGCCAGCAGACATTCCATTATGATCGCCAGGTCTATCTGGATAATGATGGCCCCATTGACCGAATAATCCCTTTATTTCGAATCCAGCTTGTTGTAATTGCTTGTAAGCTGGGAATGCCATATGTGGATCTACATTCCAATCTTGCATTCCATGAATAAGATATATTGAACCATTGTAGTTTTGTATTGTTCTTTCTAGAAAATGTCTATCAGTCCAGTAAGTATTGCCAGCATAGTTCACTTCATCACCTGCTAAATACGCTGCAGGGCCATTTGCGTAGCCTTCTGCATACCCTCTACACATAGTTTGCCAATCTTCACTATCTCCATCCCATCCAAAGGAACCATAGACTCCGTTATGCATAGCTAATCCTCTAGCTTCCATAGAACCATTTCGCCACATTAAGTCGTGGACACCAATTAATCCCGAAATTGGAATTATAGTTTTCAAATGAGGGTTACCAAACATCGCAGCTTGCCAAGGAGTTGACCCGTCGTATGATTTGCCTACAATGCCTACGTTACCATTACTCCAATCCTGAGTTCCTAACCAAGTAACAGCAGCATCAATTCCCATTTGTTCACTTAGCCCCATAAAATCCATGCAATGATTGGACATTCCTGTGCCAAATACAGAAACCTGAGCTACAGCATAACCATGCGGCACCATATTTTCAATTAAGAATTTACCAAGACGATTAGCTGGTGTCAATGCATCAACATCTCCATCATCATAGTAAGGTCCGACGTCAGCAATTACTGGAATTTTTGTTCCATTAGGAACCTCAGGTAGCCAAAGTCCAAGATGGACTTGACAATCATCAGTTATTGTGCACCCTAGTTCGCTGCTTGGTAATGTCACATCAATGAAAACACTTTCAGGTCCAACAACATCGTATTGGCCAGGTTCTAAAGTATAGCTATAGGTTCCAGTAGTATTGAAATTTTGATTTACTCTTTCCCATACAGGAACAAGACCATTAGTTTCTATGTAGTAATCATTATCTTGTTCATCATCGTTATTCATGTATAATAAAACGGATGATAAAAGTAGGATTGCTACAGTAATTCCTGCAAAAATTCGTTGGTCCATGTAATTTATTAATTAAACCTAGGTTTTTAGCGATTTCTTTGTTTTACTTGATATAGCTGGTAATCTTATTTTAGCTTGATGGAATATGGCAGAAGAGATCACAAAAAAGCCTAAAAGTGATATTAGTGGAACAATGATTGTTTCATAAATATCATAGTGTATTTCTTCAAGTGCAAGAGTATTTAGAAATGAAAGAACTAAATAAAGTAAAGCTAATCTGCTTGCAGTTCTCGCACCTTCATTCTTTCTAATTCCATATGAAATCCACATTGCAGCCCCACCTAGAAACACTACTGTAGAGAATCCAAATGCAGAGATAATAAAAAAGTCAAATACGGATAAATCGTGAACCTCTTCAGTTACAAGTAATTTCCAGAATTCAATCGCACCTCCATAAAACAGTCCAAATCCAGCAGAATAATATGGTGCCCCAACTTCTTCTTTGAATGTTCTTCTATTTACGCCGATAAATAGAAAAATCGCAATGATTATTGGCGATACTAAAATTTTAGACGCATATGCTGAACTTTCACTATAGCTGTTTATACCTCCTAATATCATAATAATGTCTGCACAAGTGCCAAGAACAACACCTAGTCCACAAGCAATGTATAATTTTCTTTCAACTAAGTTTTCTTCAATATCTTTAATCAACCAAGAAAATAGAAGCATTGCAGAGACTATGTATGCAAGCATTCCGATTACATTTCCTTGAAAGATTATTGAATCCATATTTAATTTCTACGTAATAGAGTTAATAATCCTATTGATAATACTGATAGGCTAAAACTAATGCTCGGTGTTTTTTCATTTCCACTTTCTTTATTATCATTCGTGAAAAACCCTTCTAAAGTTATAGAATTAATGTAAACTTCGTACAGAGGCCGATTAGCAGGATCATTTGATGTTGGAACCTGTGCAGTAGCTTGTACTAAATCCATGCCCTCTCTAACAACTCCAAATACGGCATAGCCCGGATCATCTTCTTGTGATCGATTTCCATTATCTAGTCCATGTTGAGGCCCATCACAAATATAGAATTGACTTGACGCAGAATCTGGATCTACACTTCGAGCCATTCCGACAGCTCCGTTTACGTGTGTAAGATTAGCATTTGCCTCAAATGGAATGTTTTCATCAGAACCATTACTTCCGCATGAAGGATCAGTTACTGGATAAACGCCAAGAGCCGTACAAGTAGGATCTCCAGTTTGAATAACAAAATCATCAATAACTCGATGAAAGAAGATTCCATCATAAAAGGATTGATCTACTAAGTTTACAAAATTAGTTACAGTAATAGGGGCCCAATTCAAAAATAATTCAATTACAATCTCCCCATCAATGTCACTTCCACCACCTATTCCAGCTTCATACGTCAAATTGATTATTACAATAGGATTACCTTCGTATGATTGTTCCATAGGACTAGGTTCAGCACTAGTTCCAGGCACAAAAATCATCAACGTAAGTAAGACAGCTACTATTCTCACATGGGGTCTATATTTGGGCAGTTTATACGATTTTAGTATACAGTAACTATTAAATCGCCTTGAAATTAAGAATGTCATGGACATTAAAGTAACAGAAGCTGCAAAAGTGAAACTTTATGATATGGGAGTCTCAGAAGATACTTTTTTAAGAATCGGAGTTAAGTCTGGTGGATGCTCAGGAAATACTTACGATGCAGTATTAGATGATAAAATCACAGATGTAGACGAAATATATTACACCGATGATAAACTTCGTGTGGTTTCAGATAAAGTAAGCTCAGTATTTCTAGATGGCCTTTCAATAGATTTTTCAAACGATTTGATAGAACCGGGCTTTAGGCTAACAAACTCAAATGCGAAAGGTTCATGCGGTTGTGGCTCTAGTTTTAGCACAGGAGATCCAGCTCCGAATGTTGATGTGAGCTTTACAGTTTAGCTATGGTTCTAAGTCCAGTATCTATCCTTGGGGGAGATTCAGTTTATTGTATTAACGAAGCTCAAATGGAACATGCAAAAAAACTTGCAGAAGATGACCCTGAATCTTCGATTAAAATAAAATCAATATTGGAAACCTTAGAATCTGATTTTACTAGAAATGAAAGAGCAGCACTTGCGTTCACAATAATTGACAACCTTAGAGAATATAGAGACAAATAGTATGGAAGAATCAATTAATGTATTGGGAGGCAAATTACAATCTTGCTCCACAGATCCTATGACTGGGTGGTTCAGAGATGGTTGTTGTAATACAGACAATAGTGACTTTGGAAGGCATGTTGTCTGTGTAGTAATGACAGAGACTTTTTTAGCATTTTCTAAAGGAGCTGGTAATGACCTTAGTACTCCAGCCCCAGGTTTTTCAGGATTGAAGGAAGGTGACAGATGGTGTCTTTGCTTATCAAGATGGGTAGAGGCATATGATTCAGATATGGCACCTTATGTAATCCTTGAAGCTACACATGAATCAGCTTTAGATATGGTTTCTTTAGAAAAGTTGAAAGAATATGCTTACAAAGAAGATTGATTAT
>DAEH01000057.1 GCA_002497685.1 Euryarchaeota archaeon UBA169 | reverse complement strand
AGAGACTCTCTATTAATTCCTGGAGATTCTACGAACGTACCTGTTCCAATAACATAATCCACTATTTCCTTAGACTGAGATGAATCATATCCTAAACGATCTAATGCAACTGGAACTGATTGATTAATTATTCTGAGCATACCTCCACCTGCAAGTGTTTTAAACTTTACTAATGCAAAGTCTGGTTCAATACCTGTTGTGTCACAATCCATTACAATACCAATTGTTCCTGTTGGAGCAATAACTGTGGCTTGAGCATTTCTAAAACCAAACTTCTCCCCTTCACTAACAACTTGATCCCAGCAATTCTGTGCTGCAGAAAGCAAATACTCTGGACAATAGTTTGAGTCGATTCCCCTTGGAGTTACAGTCAAACCTTCATATTCTTCAGATGGTACATTATATGCCGCTCTTCTATGGTTTCTCATAACCCTCAGCATATTATCCTTGTTATTTTCATATCTTGGGAAAGGACCTTGCACTGATGACATTTCTGCACTTGCAGAATATGAAACGCCGCCCAATATTGAGGTAAGGGCTCCACAAATTGCTGTAGCCCTATTATCATCGTATGGAATTCCCATACGCATCAATAATGAACCAATATTAGCATATCCTAAACCTAAGGTTCGATAATCATAACTGCGTTGTGCGATTGCTTCTGATGGAAACTGAGCCATTAATACCGATATTTCTAGCGCTACAGTCCATAACCTTATCGCGTGACTGTATTTTTCAGTGTCAAACTTAGTAGTTTCATCATCATAAAATTTAACTAAGTTAAGACTGGCAAGATTACATGCTGTGTCGTCTAAAAACATATATTCGGAACATGGATTACTGCCATTGATTGGTCCATCTGGGGAACAGGTGTGCCACTCATTAATTGTCGTATCATATTGTAAACCAGGATCTGCGCAAGACCAAGCTGCCTTTGATATTTTATCCCAAAGATCATTGGCTGGAATCGATTTACAAGGTGAAGGGTCACGATTTTCTTCTTTGGCATCGTCTAATTCAGTTCTCCAAAATAAATTCCAATCGCCATTATCAAGAACGGACTGCATGAAATCGTTACTAACTCTTACTGAATTATTACTATTCTGACCTGAAACTGTTGAATATGCATCACCTTCCCAAGAAGTATCATAAGTATCAATATCCATGTGAGTATAGCCTTGCTCTCCTAATTCAAGAACTCTGGCAATTATATTTTCAGGAACATAAGCCTGCAACGCAACACTGATTGCCTGAGCTAATGGCCTATTTTTAGACTGATTAAACTTCGTATCTTCATCTGGATGGGCTTCTATTGCTGCCAAAATTTCGTTAGCATGATTCTGAAGATGCTGAGAACCTGAAACTAAAGCTGCGACTTTTTCTTCTTCTGTTAATTTCCAATCAATAAATGCTTCAATATCTGGATGGTCCATATCCAAGCTAACCATCTTTGCAGCCCTTCGTGTTGTACCTCCGGACTTTATTGCACCGGCAGCTCGATCTCCAATACGTAAGAAAGACATAAGTCCTGAAGACATACCTCCTCCTGAAAGTGGTTCTCCATCTCCTCTTATCCTTGAAAAGTTGCTACCAGTTCCTGAACCAAACTTGAACAAACGAGCTTCTCGAGTCCACAAGTCCATAATTCCACCTTCATTAACTAAATCATCCGAAACTGATTGAATAAAACAAGCATGTGGCTGTGGATGCTCATATGCATTTACTGAACGTTCCAATTCACCAGTCTTAGGATTAACGAAATAATGCCCCTGAGCAGGCCCCTCAATTCCATAAGCCCAATTTAATCCCGTGTTAAACCACTGTGGTGAATTTGGTGAAACCATTTGGGAAGCCAGCATGTAGCACATCTCATCAAAATACGCTTTGGCATCGTCCTCACTTGCAAAATAACCATGTTTCCATCCCCAATATGTCCAAGTACCAGCTAGACGTCTAAATGTTTGCTTACCATCTACTTCCTCTCCGAATTTATCACTCTCAGGTAAATCTTCCATAGCCTTGAGGTCGGGAACGCTTTTCTGAAGCCAAGAAGGAACTGCTTTCTCCTTAACCTTTCTAACCTTTTTAGGTATTCCAGCTTTTCTAAGATACTTTTGGGCAAGAACATTAGATGCGACTTGACTATAGTTGTCAGGAAGTGTAACTCCTTTCATTGAAAAAGCAACTGTTCCATCAAAGTTTCTTATTTCGACATCTTTTTTTGACCAAGAGAGTTTGTCAAACGGATCTTTTCCGTTTTCTGTGAAGTGTCTGGATACATTTAATGCATTAGCTTTGGCAGGCAATTAGGCCACCCCCAAAGGTGGCAGAAATGACTCATCATTTACAAAAAATTGGTTTAATTTCATGATTTTCTAGCATTAAGCAACCATATAATAAGTATTTCATACGTTTAAAAAAAATGTTGAAAGTTCCATTTTACGTAGTACGTCTACTACATAAATGGACAAAAAGGAGTAGAACCTGTTCAAAAACATGTGTTGGTTCCACAAATTTAATGAAAAAAGAGGTTGAAAACAACTATACGTTTTTTGACGTAATAACTAAATTATAAAAAATCATTGTGTGCCAATTGTTTCGCGCCAATCTAGACCCACAGTTCTAAGCCCTATTTTGCAAACTGGAGGAAACACTCTTTTGTGTATTGATAAGCGAACGAGATTCTTAATTTTAACTACTTTTTTAGATGAAACACCTGTTTTTTCAGTAATTTTAGAAGTTGAGGAAAATCTTTCTAATTCAAAAAGAACCTTGTCTAATTCTAAATAGCTAAAACCAAGATCTTCTTCATCTGTTTGGCCAGGCCATAATTCTGCCGTAGGTTTTCTAGTTAAAATATCTGAAGGAACATTAAGCAATTCACCTAATTTAAAAATTTGAGATTTATAGAGATCTCCTATAGGAAGAAAATCTGCCCCTCCATCCCCCCACTTTGTATAATATCCAATTAAAAGCTCTGATTTATTTGAAGTACCTATAACCAACTTATTTGATGAAAAACCATAACCATACAATAAAGACATCCTTATTCTTGAATGCAAATTCCCTTCTGACAATTTATCTGAAAAAAAAGTTGCTGATTCCTTATATGAAGAGACTATTTCTGAAATATTAATATTTGTAGTATTAACGTTTAACAAGTCCGCATGGTTTCTCGCCATCTCTATTGATTCAGTTTCACTAAATGGCATAATCAAACCATTTACATTTTCGGATCCTAAGGTAGAAACTGCTAATGATAGAGTAACTGCAGAATCCAAACCACCTGATAAACCCAAAACGACTCCATCTGCATTTGCATCTTTTACTCTGGATTTAATAAAGTTTGAAATAATTTCAATAGAATCAGGAATTATGTCCACGACATACGAAAAGAAGGGACTAATTTAAATTTAACAATACTATATTATTGCAGCTCTATCAGAGATTATGTATTTAGCTTTAGGACAAGTTCCAGTAATCCTTGGAGACGTAAATGAAAATCTAAAAATAATGGAAGATGCCATTAGAGAAGTTAAAACTAAAACTAAAGAACATATAGATTTAATCGCATTCCCCGAATTATTTATTACAGGATACAACTTAAAAGATAATTACAATACAGTTTCTGAGAAAATACCTAGTAAAGGAATTGCACAAGAAGGAATGCTTTCATTGTCCAAGAAGTACAATATCGCTATACTTACTGGAATAGTTGAAAGAGGAAAAAAATCCCTATTCAATTCTGCAATAATGATAGGGCCTGAAGGATATATTGGACATTGCAGAAAACAATATTTGCCAAACTTTGGACCATTTGAAGAAAAAACTTTTTTTGGTGAAGGAAATAAAAGTTATATTTTCAAAACCAGCTTTGGAAACATTGGTGTACAAATATGTTATGACCTCTTTTTCCCTGAAATATCAATGAAAATGGCTCAAAAGGGCGCTGATCTTATCATCAATTTAGCTGCCAGTCCAACTACTTCTCGCCCTTTATTTCACAGAGTTTTGCCTGCAAGGGCAATTGAAACCACATGCTATTATGGATTCGTAAATAATGTGGGTACTCAGGGCAATTTAGTATTCGCTGGTGAATCATGTGTTTTTGATCCAAGAGGTAAAGTAATGGCTGAAATTGAAAAATTTGAACAAGGAACTATTGTCTGCCAGATTCCACTTGAAAATGTAGAAAAATATAGGAATGCAAGGCCTGTTCTTAGGGACTCCATGAACAAAGATTAATTTTTTATTCAGGCCTAAGACAATTATAGCATGTACGATGTTGCTGTTGTAGGACAGGGGCCTGCCGGTGGAATGGCTGCACTAAGGCTATCTGAGGCTGGACATTCTGTTGTTGCTTTTGACCGGAAAAAACGTGTTGGCGACCCTGTACATTGTGGTGAAGGCTTAGGTAAAATTGCATTAAAGCATGCCAAATATCCTTTGGGCGATTGGGCGATAAGAGAGGTCAAAGGTAACCGAATAAGAATGCCAAATGGAAAATCTGTTGGGCTAATGTCTCCAGGCTATTCTATTCATAGATGGGGACTAGATCAAAGTATTTCTGATGATGCCGTAGAAGCCGGAACTACTAGACATGAAGGCGTTCGTGTAACTAAAGTTAATAGAGACAAAGACGGATGGATTTTATCATCAAAAGAGGGTGAAGTCGCCAGAGCAAAACAGTTAGTTGTTGCTGAAGGTAGAGTGCCAAATATAGTTACGCAGGTGGGCTTGAAAGGAAATGAAAAATTAAGATTATTACCTGGATTACAATATAAATTTAAAAGAGACGATGTAGACTTTCCTGATACTGACTACTTTGATTTCTATATTGATCCTAGATATGCAGATGGATATATTTGGGTTTTTCCAAGAAATGATATTTTTAATGTTGGAATCGTTGCTACGAATGGCGCAAAAGCTGGCTTAGAATATTTTTGTAAAGAACATATGAGTGTTGATCCAGACAAGAGAATTGAAAGTGAAATAGGCCATCGACAAAATGGCGGATTAATTCCAAGAGATGGACCAATTCCTTTTTTCTCAGCAAAAGATGCGTATGTAGTAGGAGATGCTGCAGGATTAACAAATCCTATAACTAAAGGTGGAGTACATGTTGGAATGCTATCTGGACAATATGCTGCAATTGCAATACAAAATGAGCTAGGTACTGGCGAATTGAAGCCACCTTCACATTCAGTTAACTCTCATGAATTACGTGGACAATACTGGGAAAAATGTGAGAAAGCTCTTCATCCAGATTTAGAATCACATATATGGTATGATAGAATTATGAAAAGGCAACCTTGGACACAACAAAAATTCGTTGACCAATCAAAATTGATATATTCATTAGACAAACGAATCTTAAATTTAATAGGTGAAATATACGATGGAAATAATTACTCAAAATTGCCTTGGCTAAAGATGCTAGGTATTTTAATCAAAAATCCGGACTTATTACCAATGGCTGGAAAGTTACTCAAAATTAAATCAAGCTTAAAAGTTACAGAAACTTACGGCTGGTAAGTAATCATAACTGAAGTTTGTTTAGGCTCATATTTGTGTTTCCCAAATAGTTCTTCCTCAATGACTTCATCAAAAACTATGCTATTTCTTGACTTGTAATCCTCATAAAAATCAACAGGTACTGGATATGTCTGAAATTTATAATCAAAAATATTATACAAATTAGCTCCAATCCATAGCATTCCTCCTGGATTCAAATATTTAAGTATTTTTTCAATTATAGCCTTCTGTTGTTTAAGATTAAAACAACCTATAACTCCATATAATATAACTAAATCAAATTTACTATCTACTTTGTCTAAATAATCGATAATATCTCCGCGATAAAAATTACCTGAAGGTACATGTTTCTTTGCTTGTCTTATATTCAGCCTAATTAAATCAACACCATATGCATTTGAGTTATAGTTATCTACTGCATATTTCAACATAGTCCCTGTACCGCACCCCAAGTCAAGTATATTTTTACCATCTAAATCCAAACCTTTATGCTTAACAACCTTAGAAACCATATTCTCTAAATCTGAACTATTAAGATTTAACCAAACTGCACCAGGTTCCTCAGAAAAATAATTTCTCAGTGAATATAAATTCATTACTATCTTAATATGGAAAAAATTTTTCAAAGCGTTGAACATTAAAGAGAAAACTCCATTCCTTCCTGGCCTATCTCCCAACCCATAGCTTGGACTTTTCGATATTCTTTTGAATCTGAATAATGTAATGGATTTGTATGGTTTAAATGAATAAAAATTATTCGAGGATCTCCGCTTTTTCTCTTGCCTATAAGATCTAATGTATTTACAACAGGAGGGTGAGGAACTTCTTTTTGAACTCTTCCATCAAGTTCGTCCAAATTCCAAAAAGTACCATCTAATAGAATTATATCTGCATCAATAGAAGAGAACCATTCTTTTGGACTTTTATGGCCTACTAAATCCAAAGTTTGCTCCCAGTTATCATGATCTGGTAAGAATAATAAATTTTTTTTATTCCCTTTAAAAAGAAACGAATGAGTCTCAAAATCCTGTGCTCTATGAGGAACTTTTATTGGAATTACATTATTTGAATAGAAAGTATCCAAAATTAAATTACCTCTATCAAATAATTTCTGCCATATTGGATGGGATGTAACGTACTTAGCTACAGAATCTGAACACCTTAGCTTTACGCCTTTTGAATTTAACGATTCTCTACCAAATTGACCTAAACCTTCAATGTGACCTAAATGTGCGTGTGTTAGCCATATCTCTGATATTTGAGGATTATTAATTGAAGACAATTGTGCCTCTATACACCTAGTAGCTTCTACAATTCCTACTTCATCACCATCTAATCCTAATGAAACTGGCATTCTTGACAATTGCTTATTCTTTCTTGCGTCAACACAGCATTTCTCATTACAACCTAGTTGAGGACGTCCAGCATCCTGAGCATTACCTAGTAACGTTATTTTATTATACATTTTGAATTTCTTTTCTTAGCCATTCTCGCGGTAGTGCTCGACCAAGACCTTCCAGAGTTCTTTCGGGGTGCCATTGTACAGCAAACCAGGGCAATGATTCATGTTTGACAGCTTCAATCATCTCATCTGATGACTTTGAAATGATCTGTAAACCCTTACCTAAATTTCTAACTCCTTGGTGATGATGGCTGGTAACTTCAAATTCTTTACCTTCCATTTTAGTCCAATGAGGTATATCTCCAACTGGAGGTTCGCCTCCTTCACCATCTCTATGCATTCCAACGCTAAAACCACCTTGACCAATGTCTGGCCATAATGTTCCTTCAAAAAACACATTCATCACTTGCAAACCTCTACAAATTCCAAGTACTGGCATATTAATTTCTTCAGCTTTTCTTAGTAAAGCCAACTCTAATTCATCTCTATCATCTTTAATTCCTGCGATAGGTAAATCTTCTGTTTGAGATCCGTAAGCTCCACTCTTAATTCCCATATCTCCACCACCAGATAATACTAATGCACTATATTTTCCTAAATCATTAACTGATTTAATTCTTTCAGGATTTCCTTCAGCTTCTTCAATAAATTTAGCATAACGCGGATAATCTTTTTCCGAACTTAAAGTCAATGCCGTCAATTTCATTAATTTTATGAACAAGCACTCCTAATTATTATTTTAGAAAACTTCAAGAAACATCAAATATGCCAAAGTAAACATTACGAGTGAAATAGTTACATCTAAAATCTGCCACGCCTTTTTAGAACTCATTAATGGGGACAAAACTCTAGCTCCAAATGCTAGTGAAAAGAAGAACAATATACTTGCAAGGCAAGCGCCCAAGCCAAATTGAATTGGATCTTCAAAACGAATAGAAACTGTACCAATTAGAATCAAAGTATCAATATACACATGAGGATTCAACCATGTTAATACTGCACAGTTCATTAAGACTAATTTAATATCTGACACTTCTTCATTTGAAGCTTCAAGAAAGCTATCAGCCACATATGCACCTTTCAGTCTAAGAATGCCATAACCTGATAACCAGATTCCACCAATTATGAACATATAGTGTGAAAAGTCTTCAAAATCGGATATTATAGAGCCAAAGCCAAAAATACCCATTAATATCAAAATAATGTCTGATATAGCACAGAAAACAGCTATCGGAAAAACATGTTGTCGTAATAACCCCTGACGTAGAACAAATGCATTCTGTGGACCTATCGCTAAAATTAATGAAAAGCTAAGGAAAAAACCCGAAACAAAAGCACCATTCAAGATTCACTTTCTATTGGAACCCACTTTTCTTGGCCTGTTTTAGGATCTATAATTTTCTTGACCGCTTGTCCCTTAATAAAAGCCTTGAATTCCTTTGGCATAACATACTAGTAAAAGCTGTATATTTGTATTTTACTCTATTGAATGTTTCTTCTTCTGTAATTCAAACC
>DAEH01000075.1:3878-4147 GCA_002497685.1 Euryarchaeota archaeon UBA169 | reverse complement strand
CAAAGAAATTAATTCCAACCCAAAACATGGCACTATTGATATTAAAGATGCTTCGGCTGAAAATCAAACCGAAATTCAATATGAATTATTAGCCCTAGAAAGACAATTAGGAGGAATGGGGTTAATGCAACCCTCCTCAACATACCATCAATTTGCTGTAGGAATGACTGGTGGAAAAATGAGCTCTAGTCAACCTGAAACTACAATCTTCTTAAACGATTCTATGAAAAGTATTGAAAAGAAAATTAAATCATCATTCTCTGGGGGTC
>DAEH01000075.1:2124-3465 GCA_002497685.1 Euryarchaeota archaeon UBA169 | reverse complement strand
TACTTCTTTGAAGAAGATGATAACGAGTTAGATAAAATTAGAGAAGAATATGTGTCTGGAAAACTTCTAACTGGTGAAATTAAGGCTTTATGTGTAGAAAAAGCTACATCTTGGATGGAAAAACATCATGAACTTAAAGACCAAAATCAACATTTAGTTAAAGAGTTTCTAAATTAATAACTTTCTTAACTTTCCTTCCTAGTATCTCTGGCATTTTACTAATTAATGCATCTTGCATTTCTTTAATAGTAATATTGTAACCAAATTTAGCTAAAGAAGTATGTTTACCTAGAGGTAATCCACAACCTTCTACAGATTCTATTCTCCCCTCTGGAGTGTCTAAATTTATGTCGAAACCATGCCTTGAGACCCATTTACTAAATGCCAAACCAATACTAGCAATTTTATGTCCCTCAAACCAAACTCCTTGCATAGATTGATCTCTCACTCCTGTAACTCCAAAATTAGATAAGGATTGGATTATCCATTCTTCAATAGTAGTTATTACTTTTCTAACTGACTCTTCTTCCCACTCAAATATAGGATATCCCACAAGCTGACCTGGGCCATGCCAAGTCAATCCCCCACCTCGATCCACTTGAGATGAAGGAAAATCTTTTGGAGCTGTCAAACCATCTAACATTCCGCGCCTCCCAACTGTCACTATTTCTGGATGTTCAACAAAAATTAATGTATCTATTATTTCATTATTTATGCGCTTTTTCTGCAATTCAATCATCAAACTATCTATTTCTTGATGGGATGAATTATTTGCCTGGATTATATCGATGTGAATCAATTTGAAATGTGAATGGCATGTCCTAGACTAGCGAGTGCTGATTCAGCAAATGCTTCAGTCAAAGTAGGATGAACATGTATTGTTCCTGCAATATCATCTAATCTTGCTCCCATTTCAAGAGCTAAAGCAAATTCTCCGGATAATTCTGAAACATGTGAACCTACTGCATGTATTCCTACGATTACCTGATTATCTGCTCGCGCTGTAATCCTCACAAAACCTCCATCTGAGCCGGTATCCATGGCCAAAGCCCTTCCGCTTGCCGCAAATGGGAATTTACCTACAATTGTTTCAATTCCTTCTTCTTTGGCTTCGTCTGGAGTTAAGCCCACACCAACAATTTCAGGATCTGTAAAGCAAACTGCAGCTATTGAAACTGGATCAAATTCTCTTCGATGTCCTGCTATTATTTCAGAAACTATTTCTGCCTGAGCTGACGCCTTGTGAGCAAGCATAGGCTCTCCAACTACATCACCAATTGCCCAAACATTTTTCATTGATGTACGGCATTGTTTGTCAACTTTGATAAATGGACCATCCAT
>DAEH01000075.1:0-1703 GCA_002497685.1 Euryarchaeota archaeon UBA169 | reverse complement strand
CCTGAAGAATCTACATATTCGACTGTTGTTACTTTACCCTTAGTAACTGCACCTTTTGCCTTAGCTCCCAAATTAACTATAACTTTGTGCTTCTTCAGCCATAAATTAATTGGGCGCGTCATCTCAGCATCATAAATTGGCAATATTTGATCTAAAGCCTCAATAAAAGTAACTTCTGAACCCAATTTCCTGTATGCTATGCCTAATTCCAACCCAATATAACCAGCTCCAATAACTACTAATTTCTTAGGAACGTCTTCCAGCTCTAAAGCTTCAGTTGATGAAATAATATTTTTATCAAATGGCATAAATGGTAATTCTACAGACTGTGAACCAGTTGCAAGAATAACATGTTCTGCATTGATTATGTATTCTTTATCTCCGCCACTTACCTCACAAGTCTTAGCATTTCTAAATTTAGCCCAACCAGAAATAAGTTCAACTTTTGCTGCTTTAAGCAACGTTTCAACACCTTTATTCAATTTATTTACAATAGATTCTTTCCATGTAACCAATTCTTTCATGTTAACTTTTGGTTTCCCAGATACACTGATTCCCATTTTTCCTTTACCTGAATGAGATTCCAAACTTTCAAAAGCTGAAGCTGCATGTATCATAGCTTTTGATGGAATACAACCTCTAATGAGGCATGTACCTCCAGCTCTTGAACCTTCTACAATTATGGTATCTAAACCAAGTTGCCCTGCACGAATTGCTGCAACGTAACCGCCAGGTCCTGCGCCAACCACTAATACTTTACAATTTCTAATTTCAGCCATATTATCTCACATGAAAATTGTTGCAGGATACTCTAACATTGATTTTATTTCCTGTATCAATAAAGCCCCATCATATCCATCTACTATACGATGATCGAAAGAAGAAGTTACATTCATCATTTTACGAACTACTATTTCTCCCTCTCTCACAACAGCTCTATCTCTTGCTGCATGAATACTAACTATTGAAACCTCAGGATGATTAATAATTGGTGTAGCTCCCAAGCCACCCATAGCTCCTAAACTTGTTACTGTAATGGTAGAACCTGTCAATTCATCAACTGTAGCTGTTTTTGCTCTTGCTGCACTAGTAACACGAACTAATTCATTAGCTGTATCCCAAACGTCAATCGCCTCTGCATGCTTAATCACAGGAACCATTAATCCATCATCAGTCTGTGTTGAAATGCCTACATGAACTGCTTGATGTCTAAATACGACTCCTTTTTCCTCATCATAAATTGCATTACATTGTGGGAATTTTTTAACAGCTTTTACTAAAGATTGAACAATGAATGGAAGATAAGTCAATTTAGGTTGTTCTGATGAACGCGTTGAATTTAGATGCTGGCGTAAATTTTCTAATTCAGTTACGTCAACTTCCTCGAAATATGAAAAATGTGCTGCATTTCTCTTGCTAATGGTCATTTTCTCTGCAATTTTACGTCTTAATCCAATAACTGGATGCTCTTCAACACCAGTTAATTTTATTCCTGATTGAACTGCAGCTAATCTACCTCCACCTGATATGAAAGTATCTAAATCATCGTGGGAAATTCTACCTGCAGGTCCAGTTCCTGAAACACTAGATAAATCAACACCGGCTTCTCTAGCTCTACGCCTAACTGCCGGGGATGCTAAAGGCCTAGAGCCTGAAGATGTTGGTTGTGAAATTACTGGAGCGGGTGATGAAACTGCTACTGG
>DAEH01000078.1:3770-7044 GCA_002497685.1 Euryarchaeota archaeon UBA169 | reverse complement strand
AAATATGGAATGGCAAGTT
This sequence comes from Euryarchaeota archaeon UBA169, assembly GCA_002497685.1. GTDB lineage: Archaea > Thermoplasmatota > Poseidoniia > MGIII > CG-Epi1 > CG-Epi1. The sequence continues at coordinate 7,025 of DAEH01000078.1, read as the reverse complement.
ACAATCGATAACAAAACAAAAATTGTCGAGTTGCCAGAAGGTAGCACTGCTAACGATCTCGTAAGTCATTTAGATTTACATCCTGACGGTGTCTTAGTTGTTACAGATGAAGAGAAAATGAAACCCATCCCTCTTGTTGTCAAATTACCTGAAAAACCAATTAGAATTATCCTCGTAGCTTCTGGCGGATAACAAACGATATTATTTATTACTCTAGAGTATAAGCCTGCGAAGGCTTACTAACTTATGGCAAAGAAATCTGGGAAAAAGGGAACTGCGTCGAAAAAGAATACGACGAAGAAATCTTCTGCCAAAAAAGTTCCTAAAAATAAAAAAACGGATATTAAACAAACAAAATTAGAAAAAGAAGAAAAGAAAGGTAAATTAAGAGTAAGTCAGAGAGAAAGAGATGAAATTGACGCCGTTATGGATGCTATATGGTCTTTCACGGGAGCTCTCAAGAATTCATGGAAAAACGCGAGAGTTATCTTAATCGCAGGACTTATTGTTGGACTTATAGGCGTTACATTTTCGGGATATGGTCAAGAAGTAGTAGGTGTTGAACAATCTGGAATTTGGTATGCAATAACTGAAAGTCCAAGTGATTTAGAAGCTTCTTTTGATCCTGTTTTTAATAATAGAGAGTATAGGGAATACTCGCCTGGTGATGAAATTCGAATTGAAGGTAAATTAACTAAGATTAGTTACTTTGGAGACATTGAGAACGGACTATACCCTATAGCGCCCAGCGGTCTCGATCCTGCTGTAGCTCCAGGAGATAGTTACAAAATACTTAAACCAGGGAGTAATGAAGTATTATTCCCCGTATTATCTGAAAATACTAGCGAAATGAATATTAATTTTGCTAGCGGATTAGAATTTAAGAGAGTGCACTTCAGTAATACTAACTTAACTGCTGCAGTTTTTACAGAGGTTAAATTTGAAGATGTTTTATTCACAAATTTTACATTTACGGATTCTTTCTTTATTGACTGTGTGTTTGAACGGGTTACTTTTGCAGATGTTGATTTTAGTAAATCTGTAATGTCAAATGTAACTTTTGATGCTGTATTATTCAACAATGTGACTATGGAGTCAAATAGGATTGAGAACAGTTATCTAAGTTCTTTTTTAGTTAGGAGTTCTGATTTTACTTCGGTTACCTTTGATAAAACTGAAATTGTTGGGACTAAATGGTCACAATCTACTCTTGACAGTGGAGTCTTTCAAAGAAGCTCAATGAATGTTGTGATATTTCGAGATTTAGATGTTAACGCTTTTTATTTAATTGATTCAAAAATTAATTATAATTTCGATGTTCCTCTTACTTCAACATTTGATCACACGTTTATTGAACTTGGCGATACCGTAGTTGTCGTAAATGGAGATGTTGAGGATGAATATGCGACCGGAGCTCATCTTTATTTTGGTAAAAGTGAGATAAAAATCGGAGGTGAAGCTGCAGGTACATCATACACCTACGGAGGGTGGTTGCCTGGAAGTGTTACTGGAGAAGGATTTCAAAAACTAAATTCCGGCAATTTATCAACCGATCTAAGTTATGAATACATTTATTCAAATTCTGAAGATATTCAAATTACTTTTTGGTGGAATATAGCTTTTGATTGTATTGCTGTATTGGGTCTTGGTATTCTGATATATGCTATCGGAGGGCCAAGTGCAATGTTGGGGCTTTTCAAATTTCTTTCACCATTCATAATGACTGGAATTTTCTTTGTTATAATGTTTTTAAGCATGGGTCAAAGAGAATTTTTAATTTTATCCCAATTAATGCTTGTATACTTTGTACCGCCATTTGGAAAAGGTACTGTTGTTCCTCTTGGAATTGCTGGAGGAGTAGATCCTTGGGCAATTGCAATCTGTACAGCCTTTGTTGACATTGCGGTAGGCGTTTTCTTAACTTGGAATTTCGATTTAGCAAAGAAAATACCATTCATCGGTAGCGGAATCAATCGTATTCAATTGAAAGGTAAGGCTATGTTGAAAGATTTGCCGTGGTTAGAACGTGCTTCTTTTGTTGGAATTGTTGTTTTTGTTATGTTCCCTTTCCAAGGATCTGGTGCCGTTGGAGGGACAATTTTGGGAAGAGCTATTGGTTTATCACCAAATAGAAATTTGACTGCTGTTGCAATAGGGGCAATTAGTGGGTCACTTCTTCTATCTGCCTCTGTAGTTTATGGATTAGGTATATTGGCCATCTTAGCGCCTCTGCAAATTGCTGTAACGGTCATGTTTATTGGATTGTGTCTTGTTATCTACTACTTGTACCAACACTGGGAAGAAATCAAGTTAGAAGATGTTTCGCAGACTATTGGTGGAGTGTCGCAGACTCTTGGTTTACACAGAGAGGGAATTATTGGTGCGCCAATTAACGCCAGCGTGGGTGCAATTGGAACTGCAGGAGGAACTGTTCTGAGAGTTACTGGAGATACAAGTCGAAGTGTGCTTGATGCTGTAGGAAAAACTGGAAAGAATATTACAAAAACTACAGGTGATTTTGTTGGATCTTTAGTTGGTTCTTTCGCAGATAATAAATCAGATTATGCCGATAATACTATACCTACTGAGTTAGAATCTGGAGTATTGGTTTCTGTGGCTAATCAAAAAACTAAACGTAGAGTTGTTGTAACTGGAGGTGCTGGATTTATTGGATCGCACTTAGTAGATCGTCTCGTAAAAAGAGATGAAGAAGTAATTGTTTTAGATAATTTTTCCTCTGGAGAACTTGACTTTCTCAGTAACTCTATTGAAAATATTACTTTAATTGATATTGATTTGTTAAATGAAGACTTTGCCGGATACTTGGAAAATGCAAAAGTCGTTTATCATTTAGCTGCCAATCCTGAAGTTCAACTTGGAATCACTAAACCTGAAGTAATGCAAGAACAAAATGTAGATGTGACAGAGCGTGTATTGGAAGCTATGAAACTTGCTGGATGTGAAAATATTGTATTTACTTCCACTTCAACAGTATACGGAGATGCAGAAAAAATTCCAACGCCTGAAAATGCTGAATTGAACCCAATTTCAGCATATGGTACAAGCAAATTAGATGCTGAAAAATTAATTGAAAAATATTGTAAAGAAAATAACTTCAGAGGCATTTCGTATAGATTTGCTAATTGTGTAGGTCCTCGCAGTAATCATGGAGTTACCTTTGACTTTGTGAATAAGTTAAACAAAGATAATAATAATTTAGAAATATTAGGCGATGGTAAACAGAAAAAATCTTAT
>DAEH01000078.1:0-3475 GCA_002497685.1 Euryarchaeota archaeon UBA169 | reverse complement strand
AAGTTAATGCTGATGGAAATGAAACATGGGTCTGTACTGAAATGGACTGTGCTGGGATGAAAGAAGACACTCCAGGGTTTGGAATATTTGCTGCAATTGTTAGTTGTATTATTATAACCTTCAAAAGGAAAGAATAATACAATTCTTGCTTCATTTATCTATAGNNGATGGTAAACAGAAAAAATCTTATTTCCACGTAGAAGATTGTGTTTCTGGTATGCTTAATATGGCGCCAGGTGAACTTTGTGAAAAAGGTGAAACCGTCGCATTAAACGTCGGGTCAAAAGATGCAATCGATGTTATTACTCTAGCTGATCAAGTATGTAAAGCCATGAAATTGAATGAGGTAGAATATTCATTCACTGGTGGTGTAGACGGAGGAAGAGGTTGGAAAGGCGATGTTAAATTCATGAGGCTGGACATCAAAGAGTTAATGAAGCATGGATGGACTCCTCAATATACTAGCCGAAGAGCCATTAAGGAAACGGCAACTTGGCTTCACAAGAACTCTGAATAATTTGGAAAAGCTCCTGTAGTGTAGTCCGGCCCATCATTTCGGCTTCTCGAGCCGAGCACCCGGGTTCAAATCCCGGCGGGAGCACCATTTTAACTCAAAATCTTGCTTCATTTATCTATAGGAATTTTTCAATAATAAAGATTTGAAATAATCAAATCTTTATTTTTGATATTCATTTAGGTTATTAAGATTCTGGACCTAAGAAGTTATTCCTCAGAATATAGATAATCTAGTTTTCCCATTAACATCATAATGCCAATTGGAAGACTTATGAGTATAGCCACCATAAAGAATAACCAAAGTGGCTCAAACCAATATGCTCCGATCAAACCTAGACCTGTAACGACAGGTCCTGCGAAAACCCACTGTGCACTATGATTATCTTTTTTGTTGTCCATAAGTGCAACAACACCAATTAGAATCAGCCCAATAGCCCATGTAATTGGCATGGTTCCCCATATGTATGAAGAAACATTATGGTTATTCAAAACTATAGCCTCTTCTTCTTCAACAGTGTAGTAATCGTCTACTCCTTCATCAATTACCCACCAATTTTCCATATCTATTCCAGTAGCAAGCAAGAGAAGAACCATAGGGAAAATAAGTGCAACTCTTGATAACATTAGTAAGTCTTGCTGACTTTTATTACTTTTAGCCATCATATCTTGGGTAAGTACAAACCAGCCGCCAAACATCATTACTGCGCCGATAGTTACCACAATGGTTCCTCCGGCCATCATTGTCAAGCTTTGATCTTTCAGCCAATCTAGGTAGTCTTGGCCGCGCACCTCGTCTGGACCTGTCATAAATGCAATGAACATAACGACGGGAGCGAGTGTTAGCAAATAGGGAGTTAGACCTTTATCCATACTAGTTAAAGCGCGTTTCCCTTTTTAAATGGCATAGTGCCCAACTTAGTTCTTACTATTCTGCAATTAATTGAGTTAAATTGCCAATAGACTCGTAAAGACTCGGCCCATTTGACAGATAATAAACTGAGCCCAATCTATCTCTTGAATTCTCAGGAGTTGTATTATTTCCAGTTGCACATGTTCCAGTACATCCGTCTGCAAATCCAATGTAAACTCTACCGTCTAAATCGATATGTAAATCATTAAAATCTAAAAGATTACGATTTGACCCTCCATCATCAGTACGGCAATCTCCACTGTTCAGGCAAATACTTCCTACTTGTACCGGATCTGGAGATAATCTTTGAGTGTGGAATACTGGATTTTCATCTAGTGCATTTAGACTGAAGGTTACGTAAAGATAATGTGTAACATTTGATGTTGCTGTATGTGCATTCCCATTCCATGGCTCACCATCAATATCTGGTTGACCAAGTGCACTTGAATTTTCACTTCCAAGATAAGTTATGGCTATTCTACCAGGGTCTCCTGCTGAAGTGTGGGGGAAAGTTGCTGAAATAACTTCTATTGGACTTACTCTAACACTTGTTTGTTCCCAGGTCTCTCCTGAATCAATACTGGTAGACATGTAAACTCCTTGATCGCTTCCTACCCATATATTATATGCATTAGATTCGGTATCTGTGGCTACTTCTCCATTTTTACGTATGCTTGGTGTACCTACGTCTTCACCCATGTAACGTTCTTCCCAGCTGTATCCATTATCCTTAGAGAAGATAATTGTCGGTGTAGATACTCTAGGAGGCAAATAAACTGTACCATCTGGTGCTGCTGTAATGGCTCCATGCAATCCACCATTTGTTGTGGCTAAACCTATTACTTGTCCACCAGTTTCAAATGTAGCTCCTCCATCAAAACTAGTGAAACAAAAAATTCCAGCTATTTTATTATAACAATAATATACTGCAGTCTCATAAAGATTAGAACTTAGTGAACCTATTGTGGCATATGGACCTTCTCCCGTCCATGGGCCTGAACCAAGCTTAATGTGGTCATTTAGAGGAGTAGTTCCGGAATCATGAGGGTTACCAAGCCAAGACTCTCCATCATCATCACTCCAGCAAATCCAAGAGGTTTCAAGCCCTTGCATTTGCACAGCAAAAACACGATCTGTAATCGGGTCAACCCATCCCCAAGGGTCATTAGTCTGGAATGCACATTGCGGACCAGATACATCCTCCCAAGATTCGCCAGCATCACAAGACCGCATAGCTTTCTCAAATGCTGTAAAAAAGATACACCCACTTGAAGTCATACCGATGCTTGGCTCTGCGCCTTGTTCGCCTACATTACTAAAGTAAAATTGCATTTCTAATGGCGCTACATCTGTATAATTACCAGTTGAATCTGTAACAAAAAGGCCGTCAGGAAGGCCCGCTTCAACGACAATAGGAGAATCATCTGAAGAATCTTCACCTAAACAGCCTGACAGCGAGGTCGCCATCACAAAAAAGACTGCGAAAAATGAATTCCATTCTTTGCCCATATTAGTTATCCTGCGAGCTGCCTGATATACTTTACTAATTTTTAGGTATTAACTAGTAAATGGACGGCGTGCCCAGAATACAAATGCTACAGCTCCGCCAACAAAACCGCTAGCTCCTGCAATAACTGCTACATTTCTAATTGTCCAGAAAGTATCTTCTATCTCTTGAATTGTTTCAACTTCCATCTGTAATCTGCTTAGATTAAATGCATTGTAATTCATTTCAATGGAGGTCGTTCCATTGTAAGCTGATGAAGGTTCACCAAATTCTAATTTCGAAATACATGCTTGATTTGAAGTTGTCATACTAACTCCATCAGTAGAACATGCATAATCTCCATAATTTGTCATGTTTTCATCAACATAGTGATTCTCTGAACTCATGATTAGACGAACATTTACATCATATGGTACACGAGGTTCCCAGAATTCTTCAAGTGTTGCTCCTTGATTTGGTTTAATTCCTACTGCAGTTCCTTCTATTCCAAATACCCAAAGATGTCCACTACTTGATTCATCAACAGCTATCGTGTATTCTTT
>DAEH01000083.1 GCA_002497685.1 Euryarchaeota archaeon UBA169 | reverse complement strand
GTGCTTCCATCATCCTTTGTAAGAGTTCCATGAACCAATTCTTTTCCACATGCTCCACAAGTAAGACCTGAAACAGACATATCGCAATTATGACAAACGTATTTTACCATACCATTTCATTAAATGGCACCTATAAATTAATTTTTACAACTTTTTATAACTAAAAGACTATCTAAATATCTTTTCTTAAGCTTGAATTTATTTAATTTAGCCAACTTGCTAATTGCTTTATCAAAACCACTTCCATATTGTGCACCTTTCTTCTTTCGATTATAAAATTCCTCAGGTATCCCTATATCTGAGGCTATTTCCCTCACAATTTTTTTATTATTATGAGAATCAATCTTTTGAGATTGATCCATATTCATTGCCTGAATTATTACATTATTTGCTAAATATGGTGCCAAAATGGATTTAGATAAATAATTACATATTAATCCATCTCTTTCAAATACGAGATTATGCATTCTCTTAAGACCATTCAAAGATTCTTTTTCAATATCTTCAATAACTAATCCTCGCCATTTTCCACCTTTATCAATTGCTTTGGAATGTCTATGATATCCAGCAAATAGTTCTTCAGCTCCAATCCCAGATAAGAATAATTGCTCATTACCAAGTTTCATTGCACCTAATAACACTGCTGAAACTGTAGTCTTAACAATGTACTCAATATAATTATCATCCTCTATTATCGGATTAGGCAGAATATCAATAACTTCCTTCAATAAATTCTCTACTTCGTCATAATTATATTCTTTAGTTACCAACTCTAAACCTAAATAATCTGATATTTTTTTGGCATGTGACAAGTCTGAGGAACCCGGTATTCCTACACAAAAACAACGGAAACTATAGTCTAAATCTTTACAAATTTTAGCAAGTAGAGAAGAATCAACCCCTCCTGATAAAAGAATGCCAAAACGCTTCCCTTGAACATTCTTAGAAATATATTCTTTCAAAGATAAATATGTTTTTTCTTTAGTTGAAATGATATTTTGTAATTTGCCTAAATAATCTATATGATGATCCCATTCTTCCTTAGTAATCTTTTGGCTGAAATTTGATATTTCCATGAATTAGGATAAATCTTTAACCATATAAAAATCTTGAAGTTTGTATCCCAATTTTTCATAATAAACACGTGTGCCTGGCCCATGTGTGACTCGAATTTTTGAATATGCTTTTGCTTTCTCTTCTGCAATTTTCATTAACTTACTACCTAGACCCATGTGCTGTACTCCGGTTCCAGTTTTGCCTATGTCTGCAGCTTGTCCAGTTACCTTCAATTCACGAACTGTAGCATTTTCATCCAATCTCAATCGCAAATACCCTAAAAGCTTAGAACCTGACTCATAAGATAAAAAATATTCATCTCCACCACTTGACCTATATTTTATTTCCTTTAATTCCGCTGTAGTAGGATCAATATGAGCACGCCATAACTCTCTACAATTGATGCAATTACATTTCTTGCCTCTTGCTTTTAATTCTCTTCTTGCATATTGACGTAAATTAGAATTCATAACTCCTGCTATAATTTGAGGCTTTGGAATATCTCGCTGAATTCTTTGTATCCTAACATAAGGCGGAACAATTTCTTTAAGACTCGCTATCAAATTAGCTGCTGTTTCAGTGTCATAAGGAACAAAATCTCCTGGATTACGAGCTAATGCTGAACCTTTAACTAGTAAAGTAGGATATAATTTTAGCATATCTGGCTGAAAATCTTCCTCTTCGAATAACCTTTTAAAATCTCGAAGATCTGTTTCTGGCGTCATTCCTGGTAACCCTGGCATCATATGATACACAACTTTCAAACCAGCTTCTTTAAGGAGTTTAGTAGCCTTGACTACATCTTCAACCAGCTGCTTTCGATTCAGTTTGCCATGAACTTCATCATCCAAACATTGAACTCCAATCTCTACACGCGTAGCTCCTTGCTTTCTCATTTGAAAAACAGTCCACGAATTACACTCAGTAGGTCTTGTTTCCATAGTTAAAGCCACACATTTATGTTTTGCATTCCCATTAACTTGAAGTGCTTCCTCGAGTGGTAAATCTTTACCATTTAAAGTTGCAAAAGCTCCTTTCAAAAATTCATCCTGATAATCTGGAGTTCTGGAAGTAAAAGTGCCTCCCATAACAATAATTTCTACCTTATCAGTTGGATGGCCATTTCGAATATATTGCTCAAGTCGAGATTCAACTTGTGATTTCGAATTGTAATTATGACGTTTTCCTCTTCTTGCTGCAGGCTCATGTCCAGTATAGGACTGAGGGCTATCATTCTTAGGGCCGCCTGGGCAAAAGGTACATGTCCCATGAGGGCATGGTGCTGGTGAGGTCATGATTGCCACAGGTGTCACGCCTGCACTTGTTCTCATTGGTTTAACTCGTAGCAATTTCGCCAGTTCAGGCTCTTTCTTGGAATCTATTTCAGCTAACAGTGCATTATTGGGAGGTATTGAATCAAATTTTTCCTCACGAGCAACTTCAAGCTTAATCAATTGGATATCTTGCCTAGTCTTTGGCTTCTTTTCAAGCAGCCTTTTTGCTACTAAACTTGCTGCTGACATTAATATAACTCCTTTTTGGCTTTCGTTAAGACAATAGGTTTATCGCCCTTGGGTAACACATCATCTTCAATACGGATTCCGCCTTTACCTGGAATATAAATTCCTGGCTCTATAGTTACTGCCATCGAATTCTTAATTTTAACCTTGGATTTATAGGTTATAGAAGGATATTCATGTATTTCTAAACCGAAGCCATGCCCTGTACCGTGCACAAAATTTGCACCAAACCCTTTCTTACTTATGAAATCTCTACCTGCTTTATCAACTAAGTGTCCTGTTGAACTTTCAACCAAAGCCTCAGTTGATTTCTCATTTGCCTGCATAACTATCTGATATATCTCTCTCCATTCATCTGAAGGCTTGCCTCCAACAAAGTATGTCCTTGTAATGTCCGAACAATATCCATCCCAAAAAACTCCAAAATCACAAATTACCGGATCTCCAACTTTTAATTTCCTATCTGTGTTGGAGTGATGTGAATGTGCTGCGTTTGGGCCTGATGCAACAATAGTACTAAATGAATTCTCCTGAATTCCCTGTCTTGCCATATAATAATCAATCTCAGCTCTTACTTCCTTCTCTGATAAACCTTCTCCAGATTCTACTAAACTATGGGCAAAAGCCTGCCCCAAATCTGATTGCTTAACTGCTTTCTTTATGCGCTCTACTTCTTCGGGCATTTTTATTGATCTTAAGTCATTTAGACTAGAATCTAAAGAAATATTGAAAGATCTCCCTAAACTAATTTTGCTATCTGCAAGCACTTTCTTAGCTCTAATATCAGATAATGTTGCTTTCAGAACATCTAATGCACTTTTTCCATCTGATTTAATTTCAGGATAAGATGTCCAACATCGTATCTCTTCGACCGAAGACTCATGCCTGCATCTATGCTCTTCAAGTGAAGACGTTATTGCTATTGGTTCTCCTGATTGAGGAATAACTACATAATTCATTGTAGAACCTGGCGGAGATCCTGGAGGTGACTCTGAATTAGCTAAATATCTTGTATTTCCAGGTAATGCAGAAATAAAGGCATCATTTTTCCCAATCTTTTCCTGTATTTGGGACCATCTTCTTTCATAATTAATTTTCATGATTACCACTCAATGATACTGCCAGTTTATACCCTGGCAACACATTACCTAATATCAATAAAGAAGCTATAATATAATAATTATTAAGATAGAATATAAGAGAAGTAATTACTACTACCAAATATAATACACCAACGTAAATCTTAGTAAATTCCATTTAATTACCCTCCAATGTTAATGGCAAATCTGGCCCTAAACCTGAAAAATAAAAAATTGTCATAACAAGTATCGGAAATATCTGTATCAATAAATCATCATCTAACCATTTAAATTTTGGCCGTTCTACAATGACTGCTACCATACTACCAACAAAAGCGTAAAAAATTACACCAATAATTAATTGATATATAACAAAACTTCCAATTAATCCTGCAAGAAATCCTTTTCTATTTCCATATTTTCTATTGACTTCTCCAATTAAGGGATCCACAAATGAAGCCATAATAATTGTCGAAACTGCAAATATTTCTGGAAACATTCCGATTTCATAAAAAAATAATATCATACAAGTTCCTGTTGCAAACCAAACGAAGCCAGCGACTCTCGTATCTTCATAATCTCTCATACCATCTAACGTAAAAGCTCCACTTAACCTGAAATATTCAATTAATATAATACTTAACCAGAAAATAATTACAAAATAAACTCTATCAAAATTAAGAATGTATTTTGGGAAAAGGAAATAAATTACAAAACAAGCTGCTACGGTATGGTTAAAACGCCTATAGATAGCCTGATCAATCATTAAATTAAATATGTATGTCTATGTTTAAAAATTGAGCCATTTCTTTGTATCTACTTCTAATTGTCACTTCAGTCAAATCTGCTGCCCTTGCAACATCTTTTTGTTTCCTTCTTTCATTATTAACAATCGAAGCGATGTAAACTGCTGCGGCTGCAAGTGATATTGGAACCGAGTTTGTTAAAGGAACATCCTGTGCTGCTCTCAATAAATCTCTAGCTGCACCCTCAACTTTCGGAGTTAACTCTAATTTTGAACAAATTCTAGGCAAGTAATCTTCAGGTAAAGGTGGCATTGAATGCATTTTTAGTGCTTTTACCATTACTTGATATGTTCGTGATATCTCTTTTCGTGAGTAACGGCTATGCCTGCTAATCTCTGTAAGTGTTCTTGGTACTCCTTCCTGCCTACATGCAGCATATAGTGCTGCACAAGCAACCATTTCAATTGCCCTTCCACTTAATGACTGCTCTTGTATTGCTCTCCTGTAAATGAAAGCTGCAGTTTCCTGGATTCTTCTTGGTAACTTCAAGTTAGTTGCTACAGCTTGCATTTCACGCATAGCCACAGCCATGTTTCTTTCAGCTGACTTAGAAGCTCGAGCACGTCTTTGCCATTTTCTCATTCTGAAAAGCATCGACTGATTTTTATTTGATATTGATCTACCGTAGTAGTCTCTGTTAGTTGGTGAAATTTCTGTTGACAAACCTTTGTCTGGCAGCGTTGTTGACATTGGAGGACCTGCTCTTGCAAGTGCATTTTCCTGTTGCATGTCAAAAGCTCTCCATTCAGGACCTGTATCCACAATATTATCTTCTAATACTAAACCACAATCTGCGCAAACAATCTCTGCATGATCATAATCACGCTTCAAATGTGTTCCTTTACAATCTGGACAAGCCGTTATTTCATCAACATTATCGTCTTCGTTTTTGTCAGCCATGGTTTCCTCCCCAAATGGGAACCTTGTGGATTTAGGGGTGTATAAAAAGATTTGCTTGAACTAGTTTGTAGCTAGATTTGCTTTTCCATGACTATTCCGTCACAGCCATCTTGATAATAGCATGGTAAAACATCTACGCTAGAAAAATTTAATTTTCTATAAAATAGTATTGCCTGTGAGTCTTTCCTTACTTCCAGCGTTACCTTTCTTACACCATAATCGAGACTCTCTTCAATCATCATATTTAAAAGTTTTTTACCAAGTCCTTTCCTTCTAAATTCCGTTGCTAGCGCTATAATGAGAACTCTCAATTTTGAATTGGGCTGAATGGCACCACATGCTACACCTGAAATCTTATTGTTTGATCTAACAACTAAAAAACCTTCAGGCCAACGCTTCATTATTGTAAGGAAAACACCCTTTTCGTAATTTTCAGTGATATTATCATCTAGGAAATCCATCAGATTATCTAAATCTAGCTCTGAGAACTTATCTATAATCATAACTCTAAATCTAAATCTGTAAGCTTAATCTCACCCTGAATCTCGCAATCTGAAACATATGAATTTTCTTTATATGTTGCTTGAGAATTAATGCCTTTACTGCTAAAAAGATAATAATATGAATCTAAGTCATCGCCATTACCGTTGTCAACCCAGTCAGATATTCGATATGGAGGTAACCACATAAAGTAGGAATTTGCTAAGTCAATATTAACCACTGTAATTGTACCATCACTAAGCGGCACTACTGCATTGACCCATGCGTGACCCCCCCAATCTCTCAAATCACAACCTTGACTAGTATCAATAAATGCAGGAATTATCCCTAGCTCTAACCATGCTGGAATACCTGCAGCTCTAGCAATTGAACTGAATAATATAGAAAAATCATCACAATCTCCCACTCTGCCAACTATAATATCTGGACAACTTTTAGGAACTGAGGATTTCTGATATTTGTAATTGCTTTCTATATAATCAAATATATTTTTCAATATTTGCATAACATTACCATTAGTGCCATTTGATAATTCGATGGCTAAAATCTGAATTTCGGAATTACTAGGCTCAATAAGCCATTCATCTTCTAAATAAATATCAAAATCTTCCGGAATATCACTTACTGATCCTGAATCTGCAATTTTCAAATCTGGACGTATAAGATTAATTGTAGCTGTATATTCCAGACTAATGTAATCTCTGTCACTCCCACTGAGATTATTTCGCCATTCCATCCTACCTTCTTTAGTTAGGTTATAGCTAGGACTAACATTCACATTATCAATTACTTGCCATTCCATAGTATCCGTTTGTGACCCCGAAGGACGATTACTAGGAAGGCTTAGCGTTAAAGAATATTCAACTTCATTACCTTCTTCAATAAATATCTCAAAATTACGTACATACGTTAACGTTATTGTCTCAGGTATTGTGTAGTAAGGCGTATTCATTTCATCCCAATAATCCATACCATCCGTCAATAAAATCTGAGTCTGTGGTGAAGCAAAAAGACCTGCAACAAGTAAAAGAGCTATAAACTTTTTAGGTATATAACTGGAAATACTATTGACTGGAACTGAGGATACTGGAGGCTTCTCTAGGGAAACTGCTTTTGGTGGAGCTACCAAAGACTCTCTACCTGGAACAATCATCCTACAATTTGAACACTGTGCCTCTTGTTCCTTAATTACAAAACCACAAAAATCACAGAGCTTCATAATTCCTGATTTAGAAAAACGTTAATAAAATTATACAGAACCTGAACGCCTATTACGAATCTCGTTTAGAATTAGGAACACTACACCTGCAAGTAGAACATAAGCGCCAGTTTCTCTTCCGACTGCTTCAGATACTTCAACAACTATAATTGCTAATAAACAAGCTAACATTACGCCCCATCTTGAAATCTGAATGGCATTACTATCTTCTGCATCGAAATACCGAATAAGACCTGCTGCAGACTGAAAACCTTGTGTCTTCTTTTCTTTTGCCATAATTTTTCGACTCCCTAGTCTTATTTAAAATTAATTAGCATAACTATAATACCACATTTCCAGTAAATCTGATTGTATAAGATGTATTGTAGAATGTGTATCGATGTTCATGGATTGACTCCAACAAAGTTGAATCAACCGTCAGAAGCTGAGTTCTTAGTATCTCATTGCTATGAAGGTGATTTAAGACACAAGCATGATGAGAATCAAGGTTTCATACAACCCATGTGTGGCGCATGTGTTGATAGAATAAAAAAGAACCCGGACCTGTTTATTTTCTCAATATATGATATAAATCTTAAAGAAAAAAATATAGTTGAGGAAAAAAATGAGTGATTTTAAAGAAAATATTGAAAAATTAAACGTAAGACAAATTGTACTATCTTCGGTTATGACTGCTTTTGGTCTTGTTGTTGCTTTGGTCTGGAAAGATACTATAATCGCTACAGTTGATTATTTGCTACCAAATACAGATGATGGAACTCTTCAAGGAATGTACATTAGTGCCATTGCAGTAACTGCACTCGTTATGGTATTAGCTAAATTTGCTATAACATTAAATGAAAGAGTAGAAAAAGAAATAGATAGAGTACAATCCTACTTTGATGATGACGAAGACGAGAATAAAGAAGACTAAGGCGCTTTAAGGATACTATAGTAGAACCCAGCAAAGAACAAACCAACCACAGTATTAAAGTAAACAAAGGTATCTGGGAGTTATGTCAGAAGAAAAGAAGACTGGAGGTCTATTTTACGATTCAGATGGAAATCCCACTGTACTCTTCGTAATTTTCTCTGCCATTAATACAGCATTGTTAGGAATGATCGTAGGTGATTTACTAGGTTTTCCTCCTGCCGGTGGAATCATATTCTTTGCAGTGATGATTCTCTACTCTTTTGGCTTTTTTTCTCAGAAAAAGGATGAGAAAGCCTGAAGACTTAAATTAAGCAAAG
>DAEH01000030.1 GCA_002497685.1 Euryarchaeota archaeon UBA169 | reverse complement strand
GCTTCATTCATTTCATTAATAATGACAGGAGGTCTCCATTGGGCTATTTCTTTTACTAAATTTAGAAAACCACCATATTTTATACAAAGTATTTCAACAAGATATCCTGAAAATCCCCCAATTGCAGAGTTTGCTCCATAAGCCCCAATTGCTTTTAGAAATTGTTTTGCTAACCTAACTTCATTCTCCAATCCAGAGATATGAGAGATCACCCAATCAGTATGAAACGGAGTTCTGTCCACAGCTGAAATAGATTCATTAGAATTATCAATGGAAAAGCAAGGTACCAAATCAATTCCGATATTTTCTATTTCACCTCTTAAGTAAGGATGTTGCGCATATAATTCTTTACCATTTGGCAATATCTTTCTTGCAACATCTAAACCCTCTTTTTTTAAATCAGTTCCTTTCTTAAATACTAAAAAAATATCAATATCAGTACCTTCAAGGAAAGTACCTTTTGCAATAGATCCTACAACTTTAGGTTCGAAGTTTGAACGTTTTAAATCTTTTATTTCATTTAGAATCTTATCCTTTAAATTTAGTAATTTTTCTTTTTCTTCAAGTCTTGGTTCAACTTGTTTTAAGGCTTCTTCAATTATTTCCTTCACTCTTCTTCATCCGCATGGCTAACTTTACCTTTACGCCATGCTTTTGTTCTTTCCTTTTCGGCTCTTTTCCTTAATGTTTCTATATCGTCTTTAACAGGAAGAAAGATAGGAATGATGAATATAATGAGTCCAAAGATTAAAGATATAATTCCCCAAAGAAGATACTGACCAGTAGTTATAGCTTCTAAAAATAAGCTGATTGCTAATATGGATAGAATAGTACTAATCCAGATTATTTTTCTATAGCTTTTTTCACTAAAAACATATTTGTCTTCTTCTTCCAAGATATTAACATGGAATTCAGCTTCAGGTATCTTAACTTCTTCATTTTCTTTTACTGGCCTTTCAGACTTTAGTTTTCGTAGATATAAATGTCCTGCAATACCAGATATAAGGAAAGCCGCTTGCCCATATCCCGGGTCTCCAGCCTCAGTAGCAGCCCATATTGCATATAGGATAGTCAGCCATATAGTTGCAATTATTGTATTGTATAAATCCATTAAGTCTAAACTTTACTTTCCATAGTTATTGCCTCTACTGGACAAGCAAATGCACAGAGAGTACAACCTACACAAGTATCGTCTAAAATTAGTGCTTTTTTAGATTCAAATTGAGATGTTCTCGCATTCAAATCCCAAGAAATCATATCTATTGATGCGAAATTACAGTAATATACACATTGAGTACAACCAATACACTTTTCATTATCTACTAAAGCAATGTAATCTTTTCCTTGAGGTAAGGACTTTAGAGTAATTTTTCTTAATTCCTTAAACATATCTTTTGCTTTTTCGATTCCGGTAGTCGGTATACTTTCATCGTCGACAGCTTCTTTGACTCTTTTAAGCCATTTATTTGGCTTATGAAAGAAAAGAGATGCAGTTTCCATTGCTTGATATGCTGAAGTTCCAGCATTTTTTTCTTCAATAGCTTCAGGTTCAGATTCTACTACTGCACCAGAAGCGTAAGAAATCATATTTTCAACTAATTCAGCTTGAAATGTACCGTCACCATCTACACAAGCTAATTTTGACATGGCCCCATTCATCCACTGTTCGGAAGGCTCTTCAAAATCTACGTCACAATCCACTCTATCGTGAATTCTTGCACCTCCCATGTCTTCCATGGTTTTATCCCAATCTTTTCCAGATTGACAAAATAAATCGTAACCGGTGTCTCCAAGTGAACAAATGGAGAAGTGAGTGTTTGTTAATATTTTCCCTACACCTACAGCAGACTCGTATAATTCTTCAGCGTTGTCAGGCATTTCACCTTCTCCCCACGTTGAACAAACAATCATAACGCGAGACATATTTGACATTGAATTAATATCAAATCCGTCCATGTCATGAACTGTAGGATTTAATCCGTATTTCTGAGCTTCTTTCTGCCATTTTTCAGCAAGCCCTTCAGAGTTTCCGCTCTGAGATCCATATAATATATGAAGCTCTCGGTTTCCTTCAGTGGCAAATGTAGCAATGTCTTTATCAGACACTACTTTTCGTCCTCCAGACAAGCGACCAAGAATTGCATTAAATCCATCATTTCATAATCATGGTGATGTCCTTCTTCAGGATTCATCCTTTCTTCATTAAGCATACATTGCATGTGCATGTAACACTTAGGACATCCACCTAGCATAAGATCAATTCCAGCATCACTGCCTTGATCCAATCTTTTTCTACGGACTGCCTTTGTGGCGTCATTACAATACATCATAGAGGAAACTCCACAGCACAGAGCTCTTTCCTTGTTATTTTCTAATTCTACCATAGTAGCGCCGTCAACTAGCTGTATCAAATCTCTAGGAGCCTCATACTCTCCCATCATTCTTCCAAGGCGACAAGGGTCGTGATAAGCCACAGTTACATTTTCAGGGGCTTTAAATTTCAATCCTCTTCCTTGTAATGTTTGAGTAATGTGTTCAACCTTAATTCCAAGTGTTCCAGGTAAATCATAGTCAACAGCAAATGTACGATAACATTCAGCACATGAGCAAGTTATAATTTTGATGCCTGATTCTTTAAGCCTTCTTAAATTATGTTCTTTCAAAGAGTCAAACACTTCTAAATTACCTTGCCATAATTGATCATGTCCAGAGCATTTGAATACATTCATGTCCAAAATAAGAGGATCAATGTCTGCGTAATTTAGTAATTTTATCGATGCAGCAGCAATTGAAGCGTGATCTGCATCACCTTTGTTTAAATGTGTAAATTTTACTTCTACATCCATGAAGTCTACACAGCCTGGGAAGTAACCGTATTCATGATACCGGTCTGGTTTCCATTCATCTTTTTCTTCATTCATTGCATCATCTACAATCAATCGTTCAAATAGAGGATGAGGAATAGTTCGGGCATATGGTTTTTCTCTTGTTTTGTCGCTCATGCTTTAACTCCCATTGTGGCTAATAATCGTTGCTCTAGGACATAATCAACATATTCAATATTCTGTGGGCAAACTGCAGTACACATACCACAAGAGATACATGACCAAAGTGCTACTCCATCGTGTTTATTTTGGAATGTATTAAAAATAATATTTAATTCATGTTCTCCTTCCATATCTCTCACAGGACATATATCATCACAAAGTCCACATTGATAACATCGATTTAGTTTAAATTCATAAATACGTTGCATTCGTCGATCCTGTATTCCGTTAGAATATAGATTAAATCGTTCTTCATCATTTAATGGCCTTGCACCTTCAGATCGCCGTCTGTCTAAAAACACATAAGTTATAACAGCACAAGCAATAGGTCCCCACAAGGTCACAGCATACAATAAATCTGTAGTTACTTCTGGATAGTACAAAGCTATATTGGCATTAATAGAGAAAACAGATAACATGGTGACCATTGCAATTCCGTACACTCCAATTGCAGCCCTTACAGGATCTTCAATTGGTCTCCTTTCATGCCCTCTGTTTATTACATCTCCATATTGAGGATCAATAAGAGCACCTATTGCTCTATCAATGAATGGAACTGCCACTACTAGCCCCACAATTAATCCTTGTACTAAAGTACCCCATACTTTTGCACTCATTAAGAATAATTCAAAATCATCAAGACCTAAGAAAGGAATCATTGATAATGGTAAACCTATCTTTAAGTCTGTGGCAACTTTTAGACAGCCAAAAGCCCATAGCAAATACCAATCTGGTAAAGGTGGTGGAAAAGCAGTTCCTGCAGTAGGATCAGCAGATCCATGTAATGGTGGAGGAATAAATGCAGCTAAGTAAAATAAAATAGCCATGATGTACAGTGTAAAAACTCCATCTCTAGTAATTTCATGAGGATACAAAGGCTCTCCTTTAACCATACTTGCTTCAAGTGCAGAATGTTCTTCACGATTTTCTAATTTCCTAATGGTGTCTTGTTCAATTTTTTCTTCTTGATCGCCATAGATTAATTCAATAGCATCATCTTCCTTCGTTTGGTTCACTTCATTTTCACTCATTAATGCGGTTCAGCCTCCCCTTGTATCCATACAAGCGCCATGTGTACAATCATTAACACAGTTCCAATTAGCGGTAATACAAAAATATGTAACCAGTACATTCGTAGAACCGTATCTCCAGTAATTTGTGTTCCTCCAAATACAATTTGAGCCATTAGAGGTCCCATTGCTGGAATAGATGTAGCCATTTCAAGTCCAATTGATGCGGCAGCAAATCCAAGTTCATCCCAAGGTAGAATGTATCCTGTGAAACCGAAAAAGATAGTTACCAGGAGTAATATGACTCCCAAAATCCAATTAACTTCACGAGGGTTTCTATAAGCACCCACAAAATATACTCTCATCATATGTAGGAATACGGACGCAACCATGAAGTGAGCTGCCCAGTGATGTATAGCTCTAATAATATATCCAAATGATACTTTTGTCATAATCAATTTCATTGATTCGTATGCTCCTGAAGTTGAATGCCCATCAGAATCTACATAAATGTCACCATCTGGCACATAGTAAAATCCAAGATAAATTCCAGTAATTGCTAGAATAATATATGCAAAAAAGGATAATCCTCCTAACGAATAGAAAGGATACCAATACCAAACAGCTTTAACATTATATCTTTCAGTATGCGATTGTGGCATTGTTCTTCCTGTTGAAGGTAGTAATGTGTATACTACGGAATAATATTCTCTTTTTGCAAAGGAAACATATCTCCTTAGTGCAAATCTTTCATCTAACCATTGCCATGCTCCAAAAATTGCTCTTGGTAAAAGGCCAGTAACGTATAGATATCCTACAGCCAGAACAGCTATTAAAAGCTGTAAAAATATGAGAGGAAATGTATATTTTCTCATTAACTCTTCAAGAATAGGAGTTTCAGCACTAGCAGGGACTGCAAGAAGCGTTATGCTTCCTAGAATTACAGAAAAGAGTAGTCTTAGTCTCATCCTTGTCCGCAATATTTGAGCCAATCAATTTGAGTAATTAGCCCTACTAAACCTCCATCTTTTTCAGCAACAGGAACTACAGGCAATCCATAAGGCGCTGGCCCTTCTAATAGTTCAGCAGCCATTACCTCTCTACCCTGTTCATCAACATTCTTTATAACTGATAAAGGATCAAACAAAGATAAATGACATGGACATAAAAACATATTTTCATATTCATTTCCACTAATAGTACTAGTTCCTTCTGCAGCAAAAACAGGTTTACAGCAAAGATGAGGGCATTTGTATGTGTGATACGCCATTAAGCAAGTATTTCCATCATCATCAAGAACTCCTAAACCATTCATAGAAGGTTCTGCTGGAACTTTTACTAAAGCTAATTGTATTTCACAAGTACCTAGTTCTTGTTCAAGTTCTTTAGGCCCCCAATCAACAATTGCAACATCCCACAATTTGAAATCTTCTTTTTTAGCAACATTTCCTCCCATATTTTCATACCATTTACCGCTTTCAGATTTATAAGTTAACGTTTCATGAGCATCATCTTCATTACATCTAGTAACTGGAGGCGGTAGTAGTGATTTTAGTGCGGGGACAGTTAGTGCAGTAGTCATTCCAGCACCAGCTAAACCGATTGCACCTTGTAAAAATCCTCTTCTTGTAAGTTTCATTTTATCTTTCAAGTTTTGTAATAACTTTACTCCTCCTTTTCTTTAATTCAAGCACATCCGGTAAGAATGATCTTCTGTAAAAATCAAGCATTAATCCTAAAATCATAAATGCCATTGCAAGTGTAAATGAGAGGAATTGTTGATCCCACCCTTCTAAAATGCCGTAAATAAATAAAGAATCGTACATTACTTCAAGTACTAGAAGTATTAAAATGATAGCAAATATTTCTAATTGTTCTTTTCCGGGAGTTTCTCTTACTACTTTACCCAAGTTTTCATCTCCATGAGTTCCCAATAGCTTTTGAGCATCTTCAGGCGTTAAATCACCCCTTGCAATCTGTTCTAAAATTTCGTTAACCTCGGTAATGTGAACTCCCTCCTCTTATTACGAAATATGCCACTAAAATCATGACAAAGACTACAACCATTGCAAGTAACGCAATCCAGTACTGCATTAAACTTACGCCCAGTTCGTGTATTGAAGCTTCTTCAGATTTAACTTGAGGAGTGCCAAGAGATAATGCTGTCAAATATCCCCACTGATCTCCACCAGTTCCTACTCCATTTACTACATTATAATAAATAGTGAATAAGGCATCACCACTTCCGTCACTTGGAGCAGTCCATTGAAACGTCCAATTTCTTTGTCCATTACTATCTGCGTTATGTGAAATATATTTTCCATCTTCACCTATCCAAAATAAGTTACTAGTTTGAAATGCACCTTCACTGACTTCAGCTAAAAATCCACCGTACCGAATAGCTTCAGGTTCAGAAAGTACATTAGTATCATTAATTGTAAGAGAAACATTGTATATTGTGTCTGGAACATATTTATGAGGAATTCCAGATAACATATACATTCCTTCATCTAGTTGTTCATCCATATGGCAAGAACATCCATTGGCAATACTGTCTTTTGCCCAATCTTCACCAGCTCCTTGTTGTGAGCCTCCTGCAGGGTAACCATTGACACTCATGCCGACAGACATGACAGTAACCATTAAAATTGCTAATAGTGCGTAAGTTCCTTTTTGATTTGTAGCCAAATTCAGCTCCCTTTAAGGTGCCATATTATCGAAGTGAGCGCTATATAAAAATATAGTAATATTTTAGGCACTTTTTGTACAAGGCTATACTATTATTAAATAACGGTTTTGATAGTTCATGGTAGGTAGTAAATTAAGCGAAAAAACAGGTCTAATTTTACTAGGCTTATTGGTATTAATTTTCCGCTTTCCCATAACCGAATCTCCCACAGGTTCAGATAATTTTTATTA
>DAEH01000051.1 GCA_002497685.1 Euryarchaeota archaeon UBA169 | reverse complement strand
TATGTATTTATTCAACACACACTAAAGCGATTCGTAGACTAAATTGTATATAATACTTTGTGCTGTTTCAGAAAATGAATCACTTTTCTCTTAAATCCTCAAGCATAGTAATGAAGAGCTTAACTTCTTCAACACTCCAATCTGGATAAAACTCTCCCAATTGCGACCAAGTTTCTCCATCACCTTCAGCCATCTTATACAAATCAACGAGAGTTGCTTGGATTTTACCCTCATCAACACTCTTCGTATAGTCTAATAGCCTTTTTTCAACTTTCTCTCGATCAACATTGAAGCTAGTATTAATATCTAAATCACTATACTCAAGATAGTCTCCGAGTAAACTTTGTGGAATGTACAGTATGTATAATCCTGAAAAGAACATTATAAATTGGAAAAGAAGGTATCCTTCTGAAGAATAACCAAAGGTAAACCAACCATCTTCTTCAAGAAAAACTTTACTGTAATAATAATAACTGATAAAGGTTGATAGGAAAAAAGAAGGAACTGATAGCAACCAATCTGTTAAACTTAACGAAACAGTTTCAGGAACTTCACGAATTATGTTATGTCTCAAAGCATATATTTCTAAAACCATCCAATACATCAAAAAAATTGCCAAAAATAAAAGAATCAGACTTGTCAAAAACCAGACATATCCCTGATCAAACATCACAAATAATAAAATAGTTCCAAATGCAGTTAGCCAATAAATTCCAATCAACCATACTCCATGCGTCCATATCTTGTGAAATAGCTGTTGTAAACAGAGTAAACAAGCTATTCCTGAGATAATCCATAAAGGAGTTGAGATTAAATGAAATTCAATTCCAAATAAAGGAAGAGAAATCAGTTGTCCGATACCATTCTCCAGGTATCCGGCTAATAATGATATTGTGAATGTTAACGTAGAAAGGGCTAGAAGCAAAGAATCTTCAGACTCTCGCTCTAAATTTAATTGTCGCCCTAGTAACCCCATATAATCTTAAGTCTAAATGTTACTAAAAAAGATTATGTGTCTATTTTACTTATCATTTTCCAAGGCTTGATTTATCAAATCACCCATTGTCAAATTTTTCTTTTTCCCAGAACTATATGAAGATGAAGACACCACAACTTCCTCCATAAGATTAATTTTTAGAAAATTTTCCAACTTTTGAATAAGCTTCTCATTCGGTCTCATATTTTCAGACTCGATTGAAGTAATTATGGATTTCTTTTCGGCTATCTTTAACGCTAGAGCTGCATGATCCAAACCCTTCCTCTCTCTAGCTTTTCTTACCACACTACCATAATTACTAACTAATACTTTTTCATCCGAAGAAATCTCCTTGTATCTTGTCTTCTGCTCTCTTTTTTCAAGTGTCTGTGCAACAAAAGCTCTCTGTCCCACTGATTCTCGGTATGATGTTTGTTTGCCCATACCTGCACAGGAGGTGCAAACTCTTAGGACTGAACCTGAGACTTTACGAGACTCCAGACTTGCGGATTCTGCCCCACACATTTCGCATAACATATTAAGTCACAACTGATATATATCTGACCCAATTAAATGTTTAGTGATAAAAAGTGCCTGCTGATGAAAATGATGGAGGAGTGTCCTCACCCGGTAAGGGAGAAGACTTCGACAAATGGTTAATTGAAGAAACTGAACGTTTTGAATCTGAAAAAAGACAATTAGAAGCTGATGTTTCCAGAATGAAAAGAGAAAATGCCCATTTAAAAGGCGAACTTGCAAGATTAAGAGCACCTCCACAAGTTATTGGAACTGTTAGAGACTTACTTGAAGATGGACGTGTAGGTATCAAATCAAGTAGCGGACCTGACTTTGTAGTTCATATTTCTGAAGGTATTGAGAAGAAAAATTTAGAAGTAGGTGATCGTGTAGCACTTCACCGACAAACTCTTGCAGTTCTAGAAACTTTACCTTCAACCAAAGATCCATTAGTAATGGGTGCCGAAGTCGATGAAAAACCTACTGAAAAATATTCAGATATAGGCGGGTTACTAGAAGAGCTCGATGAATTAAGAAGTACCGTTGAATTACCTATGTTAAAACCTGAAAGTTTTACTAAAGTTGGTGTTGAACCTCCAAAAGGTGTTTTGCTGGTAGGCCCTCCTGGAACTGGAAAAACATTGATGGCAAAGGCTGTAGCAAATGCTACGAATGCTACATTCATAAGATTAATTGGAAGTGAACTTGTACAGAAATACATTGGAGAAGGTGCTAGATTGGTCCGTGAACTTTTCCAGTTAGCTCAAGAAAAATCTCCAAGCATAATTTTTATTGATGAATTGGATGCTGTTGGAGCTAAGAGAATGGATGTTGGAACTACTGGTGATCGTGAAGTACAAAGAACTTTGATGCAATTATTAGGTGAATTAGATGGATTTACGCCAAGAGGTCAAGTTTCCATAATGGGTGCTTCAAATAGACCTGATATTTTAGATGAAGCTCTCCTAAGGCCTGGAAGATTTGATAGAATTATTAAAATCCCATTACCTGAAGAAGAAGCAAGAAAGAAAATTATAAAAATTCATAGTAAGACAATGAACATTGCAAAAAATGTTAGTTACAACAAATTGGCAGCTGGAACTGAAGGGTTCTCTGGTGCTGACTTAAGAGCTCTCTGTGTAGAAGCTGGTATGAAAGCTATTAAAGATAATAAAACACAAACCAGTTACAAAAATTTCACAGAAGCTTTAGAAAAAATTAGAAATCGCCTTGAGGGGTCAGAAATGTCTGAACCTGAAAGTGGACTATATTATTGAGCCAAGATACTTCCAAACTTAATGCTGCAAAAGAAGCTGTTAAATATGTTGAAAACGGAATGCTCGTTGGTTTGGGCACTGGATCTACAGCTAAGATTGCTGTCGATCTAATAGGTCAGAAATTATCTGAAAGCTTTCAGATTATTGGAATGCCAACATCCATTCAAACTAAAAAGCAAGCTGAAAGTTTAGGAATTGAGCTAATTGATATTGATGAAGCCGATATCATTGATATTGCAATCGATGGTGCTGATGAAGTTGCTCCTGACTTATCATTAATCAAGGGATTAGGGGGAGCTCTGCTGAGAGAGAAAAAAGTTGAAAATAAGGCTAAACAGCTAATTATTATTGTAGATGAAACCAAACTTGTTGGAAAATTAGGTGAAGGATATCTCCCTGTTGAAGTTTCAATTGAGGAACACGAATCTGTAAGAAAAGATATAATGAAATTAGGATGTAATGCTGAGTTAAGAACTGAAAGTAATAAACTTCCATTTGTAACTGATAATAAGAACTACATTTATCATTGTAAATTTGACAATGGTATAGATAATCCCAAAGAACTGGATAGAAATCTAATGAACATTAAAGGCGTTGTAGATACGGGACTATTCATTGATATGACAACAAAGGTAGTTGTTGGGACTCCAAAAGGAACAAAAATACTTGATTGAACTACTTACCGCGTTGTTCTTTGGCCTTTCCTCTAAGACCTTTGTAACCACACTTTCTACACTTCTCTGCCTTCCAGCCTGCTGTGGCATTACACTTCATGCAGACTTTCTTTTGAAACAAACGTGCTTCAGCTTCAGGGAAACGAGCCATGAATCTGTCGTAGAAGGTCCCATTATAATGATTTGTGCAAAAAATCAGATTTTTTACAACAAAAGTACTAATAAACATACTTCTTTGGGCAATTATGTGTTTAAGGCCCAAAAGGGCAATTCATATCTGGAGTTTTTAGGAATTGACTAACAACTTGATGTGCTATCCGAATTTGCATTATGAACTACTTGGAGGTAGTAAATAACTTGTTA
The DNA here is from genome assembly GCA_002497685.1 of Euryarchaeota archaeon UBA169. Classification (GTDB taxonomy): domain Archaea; phylum Thermoplasmatota; class Poseidoniia; order MGIII; family CG-Epi1; genus CG-Epi1. The sequence goes on along the minus strand of DAEH01000051.1, from coordinate 728 downwards.
GATTTTTTATCGATTGTTTCAAATGTAGGGGATGACTTAGGCAATCCTGATCTTGAATGGGGAAGAATAATCATTTTTCTTATTCTGGCATTAGGTGTCTCATTTTTATGTTCGCTTTTAGAAGCTATAATATTGTCCGTAACTTGGTCACACATAGAAATTCTAAGTAAAGAAGATAAAAGAAGTGGTAAAAGACTTAAAGAATTAAAAGAAGATATCGACGTACCTCTTGCTGCCATATTAACACTTAACACTATTTCACATACAATTGGAGCTGCAGGAGTAGGTTCTGAGTTTAATAAATTAGGCAATGAATGGTTTACAGTTGCCTCAATTATTCTCACAATATTGATACTCGTGTTTTCTGAGATAATACCAAAGACTTTAGGTGCTAATTATTGGAAAAAGCTAGCTCCAGGTTCAGCCTACGTTTTAGACGCTATGATATGGATAACTTGGCCAATTGTGTATGTCTTGAATAGCTTCTCAAGAAGAATATCTGAAGGAAATGAAGACCAAAAGGAAATGACTCGTGAAGAAATGATAGCTGTAGCCGAGATGGGTGAAAATCAAGGTGCACTAGAAAAGCAAGAAACTCGAGTAATTAAGAATCTTTTAACTATGGATAAAATTTTAGCTGAAGATGTTATGACACCGAGTACTGTAATGCTAACTTTTCACCGTAGTGATCAAGTAGGTAATATTGTTGACAAACATTCTCCTATTCC
>DAEH01000072.1 GCA_002497685.1 Euryarchaeota archaeon UBA169 | reverse complement strand
AGCTGAAACTGGATTATCTTTCTGGACATAATCTCTAAAGAACATCAACAATATTACAAGCAGGAAAGGCAAAGAGAATCCCCATTGACCTAACATAACAAACAAAGAAATAAATGATATACAAAAGGCCATAATTGTAAACTCCACACCAGGAGAAGCTTTCCATTTTTCACTTTTATAAATTGGAATTTCTTTCTCTGACGCTAAGCCTTGAATTTCTTTATTTTGATGTAAAACTAGAATTTCTCCAATCTGCTCATTAACGGTCATGACTGGATTTAGGGCTGATAGAGGATCTTGGAAAATAATGCCAATTTCGCCTCCTCTTATCTCTCTTAATCTTTCATCAGAAGCATTTGTTATATCTTCTCCATTTAATTTAACAGTCCCATCAACCACTTCCCCCGTTTTAGGAAGTAATTTTAAGGCTGAATAACAGGTAACAGATTTTCCACTACCCGTTTCCCCGACTAAACCAAATATCTCTCCATCTTCAATTTTAAGATTAACTCCATCCAATGCTTTAACGACACCGTCATAAGTATTGAAATTTGTTTTTAAATTTTCGATTTCCAGCATTAGTTCCTCTGCTTAGGGTCCAAAATATCCCTAATTCCATCTCCTAAAAGGTAAAAGCCTAGAGCCCATAGAGCAATAACTAGTCCAGGGAAAAAGAAAGACCACCATTGTCCTAACAAGATATTGTCTTGTCCAAACGAAACTAGCTTACCCCATTCTGCTAAATCTGGACCTCCTCCGAATCCTAAAAAGCCTAAAGCTGCTAAAGATAAAACGATCCCACCCATATCCATAGTTGCAATTACAATTACAGAAGTAATACAATTAGGGATTACGTGCTTAAATATTATTCTAAAATCTGAAGCTCCCGATGCTTTCGCAGCTTCAATGTAAGGTAATTTACGAATTCTAAGTGCTTCGGCTCTGATAATTCTTGTAAATCCAGGCCACCCCACTATTATCAGGGCGTACATCAACATCTCAATAGAGGTATCCTCCGTGACTGCAATAATAGCCAAAGCCAAAACTAATCCTGGAATAGCAATAAAGACATCTGTTATCCTCATAACTATATCATCTACTCTACCGCCGTAATATCCGGAAACTGCCCCTATTACAACTGCAATAAATGTACCTGTAAATACAACCTTAACTGCCACATCCAATGAAGTGCGGCTACCCCAAACTATTCCATAATAAATATCGTAACCTCTGTCGGTACTTCCCAATATGTAACCATCTACTTCACCTGAATCTGCAGTACAAGAAAAATAACAAGGTGGCTGAAAATTTCTAGGTTGATTAAAAGAAAAATGTTCTTCCATCCTCATAGGATCTCTTTGAGATTCTGAAGGTGGTGCAAGCCAAGGTGCAAAAAAAGCAACTGATACTAGTGAAATCACTAAAAAAAGACCTAGCATCGTAAGGGGATTCTTTCTAATTTGATATAATGTTCTTTTAAATTCATCAACTTTTGGCGTAATGCTATCTTTTAATTCATCCCAATTATATGCTAAATACCCAACGTATGAAAAGGTTAAGATAATCAAAATAGAGATAAAGAATCCAGTCAATATTGACCATACTACAAACAACGTACCTAATGATAACAAAAGAAGCCAGAGGTCCTCTGGATTATTCAAAAGTCTAACTCCCATCGAGTATAACGAGAATGAAGTTAAGGAAAATAGAATGATTATGCCAAGTATGACTGCATAATCCACACTAAAGTAGGTAGTGATTAAGAGTAAAATTGAAAGTGAAACTATTACTATTTCAGCCAAACTAGAATGACCACTTAGTTCGACGCGCGGATCTAAGAATGCATACAAAATATCAACAATCAAATTCGCAATTATGTAAAGAAAAGCTGAAAACAAAGTATATGCAAGAATTGCAGATACATCTAGACTTCGCATTGCTGTAATTGCCCATGCACCTAGACCTGGCCAAGTGAAAATTGTTTCAGTCAAAACTGAACCATTAATCAGTCCAGCAAAACCCATTCCCAAAAGTGTTACCGTAGGAATCATAGCATTTGGAGCTCCGTGATTGTAAGTTATTTGTCTTTCTGAAAGACCTTTAGATTTTGCAGTTCTAATGTAATCTTGACCCAAAACATCCAACATATTTCCTCGCATCAATCTGATAATTGTTGCCATTGAACTGTAAGCCAAGACCGTAGCTGGAAGTATCATGTGCTGTAAAGCATCTTTGAAATGAATCCAAGAACCTGCAGCTATGGCATCAAAAAGTAAAAAATTAGTATTCATATCAATAGGATCCTTAATTTCCCAAAGAACTTCGTCAAAGCGTGAGGTAATTGGCCAATTTAATTCTGGCATATACTCATCAAGAGTTACAGCGAAAAAATATTGAAGAACAAGTGCGAACCAGAAAATTGGAATAGCTGAACCTGCTAATGCAAATAAGCGAATACTATGATCTTCCCAACGGTTTTGTCTAATAGATGAAAAGATACCAAGAGGAATGGCTGTCGCTACAGCAAATACAAAAGCTAAAATCGAAAGCTCAAGTGTTGCTGCAAATCTGTACCTAAGAGCTTCGGATACATCCTCATTTAGAACTTCTGAATATCCCCAATCAAATGTAATAACGCTTTTGAGATAAGTAAAATATTGAACATAAATTGGTTCATTGATGCCATGCTTCTCAGCTAACATATCGTATTGCTCATCTGTAGTTCTTTCAGTTACGTATGCAGCTAAAGGATCGCCCATACCATATGACAAGTAAAATGTGATGAGAGTAACACCTAGTAAGACCGGAATAGTCAGTGCTAATCTTCGAGCAACATATATCCAGAGCTTCACGTTCTGCTAAAGAACGTTTTACTTAAGAATAGAGTGTCTAACTCTTACTCAA
>DAEH01000070.1:1215-3539 GCA_002497685.1 Euryarchaeota archaeon UBA169 | reverse complement strand
CAGCTTCAATATATCCTATAGTTGCCTTCATTTCCATATCACTCCAAGACTCATCATCACTATCAATCCTCCAACCAGGGGTTGCAGAGTTGTAACTGACCTCAATAGAACCAGTCCATGCGACAGGAGTGCCTTCTTCATCTAGCTTGTTATTATGAATTGTAATTGTGTACGTATGACAATTTACTGCAGTTTCACAGTCTTCTCCAACTGCATCAGATTCTGCAAAAGTTTTTGCAAGTATATCATCTGTGCTAGAGGTCCAATCTGAAACCACTATTTGCACTGGAAACATACTTGATGTTGAGTTACTAGAACTAGCTTCGACAGCCATTTCAACTTGATCTCCATTGGTTACATCTCCTTCAATACTCACTGCAATACAAAAATCTAAAGTTCCATCTAATGTTCCAAAATCATAAAATCCAGTACCGAAATCGTCACCATCATTAATTGCACAGTCTGAACCATCCCAAAGGCCAATAGAAGCCTGATTAGAATTCCACTCATCATCTGAGAAATTTGCCCATACTGTCAAGTTGTGATCTGCACCAACAGACGTACTTGATATGCTTCCTGTGAAGCTCGCATGCCCATGCTTTGCACCATATGATGTTACTCCATCGTCCCCTTCTAGGGTTACAGATAAGTCCCCATCTTCTGCACTAACACCAGGCATTACTAAAACAGATGCAATTAAAGCTAAAGTAGCTACAAAAGCACCCAATTTGTTTATATTTTGTTCCATTATTTCACCTTTTTTTCGACCTATTACACCTTTAACTATCGGTACAAGGTAACTAAACTCATAGTAACATGTATTTAAAAAGCTTCTGAAAAAGAAAAGCCCCCTTATTGGTTTAGTTCTTTTACAAAAAATAACTTAGTAAGTCTTTTATAGTTGGACCACTAGCGAATAATCTAATTTCTTAGTACTAAGAAGGTTAAAAAATGCGAGAACATTCAAGATTTGAAAAAGCTAGAGTTATCGGTGCAAGAGCACTACAAATTTCAATGGGAGCACCTGTAGACATTAAAGTGCCTAAGGAAATAATAGATCCCGTCATAATTGCTCAAATGGAATATGACACTGATGCTATACCTATTGATATTGTTGATAGAGAAAAGAAGTGATTATAAAAGACATCAATCTTAGAAAAATAATCGATTCGAGAGGAAACTCTACTGTAGAAGCTGACATAATAACCAACGATGGATTCGGGAGAGCTGCAGCACCGGCTGGAGCTTCAACTGGCACTTTTGAAGCACAGGCATGGCCGAAAAATGACATTAATTTAGGGATAAGCAATGCGAAAAAAAATCTAATCCCATCTCTGATAGGAATAGCTTCTAATGATCAAAAAACCTTTGACAAAACAATAAGAGAAAAAGATGGAACAAATAACCTACAGAATGTAGGAGGGAATATCGCCGTTGCACTCTCGTTAGCATGTGCAAAAGCTGCTGCTGATTCTAAAAATATCCCACTTTTTGAACATGTAAGTAAAACTAAATCATATTCAATTCCAGCACCTATGTCTAATGTCCTCGGTGGAGGTGCTCACGCAATAGGCGGTACTGACATTCAGGAATACTTAGTTACTTCTTTTGATAGTGACATAAATACAGCTATTGAAACAAATGCTGCCGTACATAAGGAAGTTGCAAGAATATTGAAAAATAAATTCCCAAATATTGCTCTTGGGAAAGGTGATGAAGGGGCTTGGGTTGCACCATTAGAGAATGTAGAAGCGTTAGAACTCGTTACAAAGGCTGTAGATAACGTCTATAAAGAAACCGGAGTTGAAGTAAGAACTGGTTTGGATGTGGCAGCTAGTGAATTTTATAAAAACGGAAAGTACGTATACAAAGAGCAAACTCTTACTCCTGAAGAACAAGTCGATTTTATGTTAGGATTGATTGAAGAATACGATTTACACTCTGTAGAAGACCCTCTTGACCAAAATGATTTTGATTCATGGGCCTCTTTAACTGATCAAACTGATTCTCTCATTATAGGTGATGACTTGTACGTCACTAATTCTGAAAGATTAAAAAAAGGTATTGAAAAGAAATCTACAAATTCAATTTTGATTAAACCAAACCAGATTGGAACTTTAACTGACACTATTGAAACTGTAGAGATGGCTAAGAACTCAGACATGGCTACAGTAATATCACATCGTAGTGGAGAAACTACTGATACGTCGATTGCCCACCTCGGAGTTGCCTTCGAGTCTCATGCAATTAAAACCGGAATTATGGGTGGCGAAAGGATTGCAAAGCTTAATGAACTGGTCCGAATCAGCGAGAAATTCCTATGA
>DAEH01000070.1:0-834 GCA_002497685.1 Euryarchaeota archaeon UBA169 | reverse complement strand
TGTGGAGTCCACATTGGAACCAAACAGAAGAGTAAGGATATGGAGCCTTATGTCTACAAAGTAAGAGACGATGGATTGAGAATACTCAATGTCAATATGACGTCTGAAAAAGTGGTAGAAGCTGCTCAATTTCTAAAAGATTTCGATCCTAAAGATGTTCTAGTTGTTTCTGCAAGACAATACGGATGGAAACCTGCAACGAAGTTTGCAGAGGCCTGTGGATTCGAATGCATTGCTGGACGTTTTACTCCGGGTAGATTAACAAATCCTGAAATGAGATTCTTTATCGAGCCGAAAGTTATTGTTCTAACTGATCCTGCTGCAGATGCTCAAGCTTTTAGAGAAGCTACAAACATCAAAGTACCTGTAATTGCAATGTGTGATTCTAATAATCTAACAACTAATGTAGACATTATAATTCCTGGAAACAATAAGGGAAGAAGATCTCTAGCTCTAATTTACTGGTTATTATCAAGAGAAATCTTGAGGATAAGAGGCGAATTGGCTGCAGACGAAGACCTTGAAGAAACCATAGACGATTTCGAAGCTCCATTAATTTAGAGTAAAAGGTTTTCTTTTTAACAAGTAAGCCATAGGTCTACTGTGTGGGTAATCGAAATTCTGTATTTCATTTACATTTTAATCAGACTTAGATTAGAAATTCCTTTTTATTCACAAGAAAAATATCGTGAAAACGTAACAAATTGGTGCCGAAGACTAATGAAACGTTACAACACAAAAATTTATGTACATGGAAAACCTCAACCTGGATTTCTCGTTCCAAATCACACTAGCTACCTAGATCCTGTACTAGTCCTAGCTTTGAAAGCAGGC
>DAEH01000054.1 GCA_002497685.1 Euryarchaeota archaeon UBA169 | reverse complement strand
AATTTCTAAGGATGAACTATACTCGCCACTGCAAGCCAATGAATTCATTTCAGCCCTATGGTGAAATACGGCATAAGTTGATTCTAAATTATCTTTCTGACCATTCCAAGTTTTCAAAGCTGATTGTTGTAAAGCTCGACCATACGAAAAGCTCAATGCCCAAGGATGGGATCCCATTTTGTTCATTGCATTCAAATGTTCTGTAGCTTCTACTTCTGACTGCCCTCCTGACAAGAATACTATTCCTGGAACTTCGGCTGGAACTGATTCTGTAAGACACTTAACTGTCATTTCTGCGACTGCAATCATATCTCCTTGAACTTTACATTCGCTACCTGACAATACCATGTTAGGCTTCAGTAAAATTCCTGGCAAATAAACTCCTTCGTTTTCCAATTCTTTGAATGTTGCCTTTAGTGTCTTTTCAGAAACATCATAACAGGTTTCAATTGTGTGATCGCCATCCATTAAAACTTCAGGTTCAACGATCGGTACTAATTCTGCATCTTGGCAAGCTTTTGCATACTTAGCAAGAGCCGATGCATTTGCCAGTATACACTCGTCTGTTGGAATTCCATCTCCAATTGTAATAACTGCTCTCCATTTTGCAAAACGTGCACCTAGTTTGTAATAGTCTAAACATCTTTCATACAAACCATCTAAACCTTTTGTTAATTTTTCAGAAGACGAAGATTCCATGGGATGTGCTCCTTTGTCAACCTTAATTCCAGGATAGATCCCTTTTGATTCTAAAATCTTAGATAGTTTTGTTCCGTCACGAGCATCTTGAGTTAGCGTTTCCTCAAATAAAATAACTCCTGAAACATAATCTTCAACTCCCTCTGTATCGAATAAGGCTTGACGGAAATCTCTTCTATTTTCTTCGGTATTTTCTTGGTCAATCAATGCCAATCTTTTACCCATTGTAGGTGTACTTTCGTCAGCTGCTAAAATGCCTCTATTTGACGCAACTATATCACTTGCGACCTTAGCCAAACTTTCTTTATTCATAATACTCTCAAAACGACCTCAATAAAACAATTAGGGGCCTTTATTGGCCAATATCTTTCAACATATCTACAAACCATGATTGAGAAGTATCAAATGCTTTTCCACCTTCAATTAATTGTAAGTCAATTAATCCTAAATGTCCTGCATTATTTTCATCAAGACCAATTAAGCCACTTTGCCCTTTTAGTGCAAATTCTGCAGCCATGAATGCAGATTTCTTTATCAGATCTAAATCTCTAGATCCTGGCTTAGCTGATCTTGCAAAATATCCACTTTTCTGGATCAATGCTTTATCTGCATCTAAAGCTTCTGAGAATTGTTTAGCAAACCATTTGCCGGGATTAATATCGTCTAATCTGACATGCCCAAAAGCATCTCTTGGAACTTTTTCTCCTCCAACCTCTATTTCCCTGATTATAGTATCCATGCCAGCACCTTCACTCAAAAATATATTTACACAATCATTCTCATCCATTATTTTGCGTAACCTTTCTGATTCAGATTTAAAATCAATATCTATTTCTGGAATATAAACTGCATGCACATCCCACCTTTTTCTTGAAATAAATAATTCTGGAAGATACTCATTCTTATCTAAAAGTTTCCGATATTCAAGAGCAGTGCCTGCCGTAAGCCAACCACAATGTCTTCCCATCACTTCATGAATTATTAGCTGTCTTCTACTTGTTGTATTCTCATTCACTATATTTTGGAAAAATCTAGCCCCTTGTTCTGCTGCAGTCCATGCACCTAATGTTTGCTTAACGGGAATTACATCATTATCTACTGTTTTCGGGAGTCCTACTACCGTTAACGATTTACCGGATTTTTCTAAATGCTTAGCTAAAGCTGCCGCCATTGTGTTAGTGTCATCTCCACCAATTGTATGCAGGATATCAATTTGATCTTTTTCTAATTGCTTAGCAGCCACATCTAATGGATCTTCTCCCTCTTTAACAAATCCTTTTTTTACACAGTCGTCAATATTTGTTAGTTTAACTCTGCTATTTCCAATAGGGCTTCCTCCAAAATCATATAATACTTGATAATTCTTTTTTACTTCCTTCGAAAAAGCTACCGATTTACCAAGTAACAAGCCTCTGTATCCATGCATGTATCCTATCATTTCAATATTTGAATCTAACTGATTATATTTTTCAATTAATCCTCCTATTGATGCTGAAAGGCAGGGCGCAATTCCTCCACTTGTCAAAAAAGCTACTTTAGGCATGGTTGGGTAAGAGGGGCTGACATAAGTATTACCGCACCTTCTAAAAAAAACCTCTTTTAAATACTACTTGCTTAGATATACTGCGTAGATTAAGTCAAAAACCGCATATAACACAATATTTCATGTAGAAATCGTGTTTAAACTAGGAAATTAAGCTATTTTGGAATAGACGTTATATAAACCACCCGACTGGCCACAAGCTCCAATATCATCAATCTAAAGGTTAGCGAACAGTAGGGCCTGTAGCTCAGCTAGGTAGAGCGTCCGGCTTTTAACCGGACGGCCAAGGGTTCGAATCCCTTCAGGCCCGCCAGATGATTTGGAAAGGATGCCAAAATGAACGATAACATATTGTGGTTAAACAAGCTTGTACCGAAGCACGTTTTGCTTAAGGAGTCAGATATTGAAGGAAAGTTAAGTCCATTGAACATAACTAGAGATCAATTGCCTAAAATTCTTTTGAAAGATCCTGCTTTGAAAGCACTGGATGAAGAAGCTAAACCAAATGATGTTGTAGAAGTTCATCGTTTTAGTGAAAGTGCAGGTAGCAACCTCGCATACAGACTGGTGGTGGAAGAATGAATTCACGTGCATTAATCAAAGGTTTCTTTGATAGCCGCAGTGTTTCAGGGCCAAGTGCTGCACTAGTTAATCACCAATTGGGTTCTTTCAATGATTTCCTACCGCACGAAAAAAACCAAGCTCCATGGATGCAGAGAGTTGTTGACAATATTTCTGTTGGAGCTGATGAATCTCTAAGAGGGGCAATACGCTTAGAATTGGGCGACCTAGATGTAATTGTTAATTTAGGTAAAATTAGAATTGGAAGGCCTATGGTCTATGAAGCAAATGGTTCTCAGACAGATTCCATTCCTATGATGGCACGTCTACGAAACATGACGTATGCAGCTCCAATTTATCTAAACTTTACAATTGTCGAAGAAGGTATTGAAATCGAAGAAGTAGAAGAAGAAATAGGAAATATGCCAGTGATGGTAAAATCGATTCTTTGTAACCTTCACCGTAATTTCTTAACTGGAGAAAACTCAAGCGATGCTGAATATCGTGAGGGGCTTAAAGCAAAATCTGAAGATCCTATGGATCCTGGCGGTTACTTTATTGTAAATGGTACTGAACGTGTTCTAGTTTGTCTCGAAGATTTAGCACCTAATCGTGTAATGGTAGAACAAGAAGAACGATATCAAAGACAAACTGAACTAGCAAAAGTTTTCTCACAAAGAGAAGGTTTCCGTGCTTTGACTGTTGTTGAGAAGAAAAAAGACGGTATTCTTTCTGTGTCTATTCCTGTTGCATCTGGACAAGTTCCACTTGCTATTTTACTTATGGCACTTGGAATGGAATCTGCAGACGATATAATGGCTGCAATAACTGATAACAAAGATTTACAAAATTTAATTTTAGCAAATATCGAAGAAGTTCATAATGAAGAGGGCATCTACACAACACAAGAAGCTTTAGAGTACTTAGAAAGAAGATTTGCTGCAGGTCAATCTAAAGAGTACAGAAAAAAGAGAATTAATTACATTTTAGATAATACCTTGCTACCTCATTTGAGCACTACTGAAGACTCTAGAATGAAAAAAGCAGTTTTCCTTGGCCGTATGTCTAGGGAAGTTCTTGAATTACACGTAGGCGATCGAAAACCAGATGACAAAGATCACTATGCAAATAAAAGATTGAAGTTGGCTGGAAACTTAATGGAAGAATTATTCCGTTCTGGACTTCAAGCCTTACTAAATGATATGAAATATCAAATGGAACGTTCTTATTCCAAGAGAAAAGAAAATAGAGTTCATCATGCCGTAAGAAGAGATGTTTTAACAAATAAAATAATGCATGCAATGGCTACTGGTAACTGGACCGGAGGCCGTGCTGGCGTTTCGCAATTGTTAGATAGAACATGTAATATGTCTACTCTGTCTCACTTGCGAAGAGTTATCTCTCCATTAACAAGGTCTCAACCTCATTTCGAAGCTCGTGACTTGCATCCTACACAGTTTGGTAGATTGTGCCCTAATGAAACTCCTGAAGGTCAAAATTGTGGTTTAGTTAAAAATTTAGCTTTAATGGTAGATGTTTCTGAAAACGTGCCAAATCATGTTATTATGGATTCAATCAGTAATTTAGATATTCAAGATATTGATACATCAAAACCTGATTGGGGTAAAGTATACTTTAACGGAGATTTAATCGGCGCACATAAAGCACCTAAAGATCTTGTAAAAGAAATGATTCAAAGAAGAAGACAAGGTTTGATTAGTAATGTAGTAAACGTAAGATATGATGATTCCTTAAATGATGTTATTATTAACAGCGATCCTGGCAGAATACGAAGACCTCTAATGATTATAAAAAGAGGAAATAAATTAGCCATAAAAGACAGCGATATTGAAGCATTGAAAAATGGAAAGTTAGTCTGGGGTGATTTAATTGATAAAGGTGTAATTGAGTACATCGATGCTGAAGAAGAGGAAAATTGTCTTATTGCATTAAACACAGATTATTTAGTTAGTAAGAAGAAAACACATTCTTATTCGCATATGGAAGTGGATCCATTAACGATTCTTGGAGTGGCTACTTCTAACGTTCCATTCCCTGAACACAATTCCGCTCCACGATGTACAATGGGAGCTGGTATGTCCAAACAGTCCTTAGGTATGGGGCAAGCTAATTACCGAATAAGGCCAGATACCAGAGGACACTTGTTACATTACGCACAAAGACCTATGCTTCAGACTGAAGCAATGAAGTACAATACTTTGAGAGCTAGACCTGCTGGTCAAAATCTCGTTGTTGCTGTTATGTCTTACCATGGATACAACATGGAAGATGCTTTGATTTTCAACCGTGGTTCTATTGATCGTGGAACTGGAAGATCTACTTTCGTTAGAACATACATGTCTGAAGAAAGAAGATATCCTGGAGGTCAAGAAGATAGATTTGTAATTCCGGGCCCTGAAGTACGTGGTGCACGTTCAGAAGAAGCTTATTTCTATCTTGAAGAAGATGGATTAATCTATCCTGAAATTGATTTGAAAGGTAAGGAAGTTTTAATTGGAAAAACTAGCCCTCCAAGATTCTTAGCTGAACCTACTGATTTCCTAAGTCCTCAAAAAGTCCGAGAATCTTCTTTGACTGTTAGACATGGAGAAAAAGGAACTGTAGACTCTGTTATGCTTTCTGAAACTGAAAATGGTTCCAGAATTGCTAGAATAAGAGTTAGAGATCAGCGCGTCCCTGAAATGGGTGACAAATTTGCAAGTAGACATGGACAGAAGGGAGTTATCGGACATATGGTGCCGCCGGAAGGTATGCCATTTACTGAAGATGGTATTACTCCTGATTTAATCATTAATCCTCATGCAATTCCTTCACGAATGACTGTTGCGCACGTTCTTGAAATGATAGGTGGAAAAGTAGGCAGTATGGAAGGTCGTGCTGTTGATGGTAGTGCATTCTCTGGTGAGAAAGAAAATGATTTGAGAGGAGCATTAGCCCAATATGGATTAAAACACAGTGGAAGAGAAGTTCTGTATGACGGTCAGACTGGGCGCCGTATAGATGCTGAGATTTTTATTGGCGTTATTTATTACCAAAAATTACACCATATGGTTTCAGGTAAATTGCATGCTAGATCAAGAGGGCCTGTACAGCTATTGACAAGGCAACCTACTGAAGGTCGCGCCAGAATGGGTGGATTAAGATTTGGAGAGATGGAGCGTGATTGTTTAATTGCTCACGGAGCTTCAATGGTTATCAAAGATCGTTTACTTGATGAGAGTGATAAAACTGTACAATATGTTGACAGTCAATCTGGACACATTGGTTATCTAGATAGAAGAGGAGTGTTGACTTCTCCGATGGGAGATAATACCTCAATTTATCCTGTTTCTATGTCATATGCGTTTAAATTGCTGTTAGAGGAGCTTAAATCACTTGGAATTGTCGCTAGATTAAGATTGGAGGATTTATCATGAGGGAAATGATTCCAAAGAAAATAGGCAGAATTGATTTTGCCTTGATGGGTCCAAAAGAAGTCCGAAAGTTATCTGCAACAAAAGTAATTACGGCAGACACTTACGACGATGATGGATTTCCTATTCCTATGGGTCTTATGGATTTACACATGGGTGTAATTGAACCTGGATTAAGATGTAAAACAAGTGGAAGGAAAATGGATGAGGATCCTGGTCACTTTGGTCACATTGATTTGGCTATGCCAGTTATTCACTCAGGATACTCTAAGACAATCAAAGACATACTAAATGCCACACATCCAAGCTCTGGAAGGTTAATGCTAACTCAGGATAGAATAGATCACTACACTAAACAAATTAGAGCTCTTATGGATTCTGATGCAGGAACTACGGTTTCTATCGGTGGAATTGCAAAAAGAGCAATTAGGGAAGCTACAAAATCTAAGAGTTGCCCGCACTGCGGAGAACCCAAGGTTAAAGTTACTTTAGATAAACCAACTACATTTAGAGAAGAAGGAAGAAAACTCACTCCGAAAGAAGTCCGTTCTAGACTTGAAAAAGTTCCTAATTCTGACTTGTTATGTCTGGGTTTCAATCCCGATATTACAAGGCCTGAGAATATGGTCTTAACTGTGCTTTCTGTTCCGCCAGTTCCAATGAGGCCTTCTATTACTCTAGAGTCTGGAGAGCGATCTGAAGACGATTTAACACACAAATTAGTGGATGTTTTAAGAATTAATCAGAGATTAAGAGAAAATCGTGATGCTGGGGCGCCTCAGCTAATTGTTGAGGATTTATGGGAATTACTTCAATATCATATCACCACTTATTTTGATAATCAAACCGCAGGTATTCCTACGGCAAGACACCGTTCTGGAAGGCCTCTGAAAACTATTGTTCAGAGATTAAAAGGTAAAGAAGGACGTTTCCGTTCAAACCTTTCAGGAAAACGTGTTAATTTCTCAGCCCGTACTGTGATAACGCCTGACCCGTATTTGAGTATTAATCAAGTTGGTGTTCCAGAACTCGCTGCTAGAGAACTAACTGTTCCTGTAAGAATTAACATACACAATCTTTCATTTATGAGAGATTTAATTAAAGAAAATTTTGTTCCTACTGATCCTGAGAAATATATTCCAGGTATCAATTACATGATTAGGCCAGATGGTAGAAGAGTAAAATTAACCGAAGAAAATTGGGAATTTAACCATGATCGTTTAGAACCTGGATTCATTGTAGAAAGACATCTAATGGATGGAGATATCGTATTGTTTAACAGGCAGCCAAGTTTACACCGTATGTCTATGATGGCTCATGAAGTAAGAATTATGAAAGGTAAAACTTTCAGGATAAACTTGTGTGTATGTCCTCCATATAATGCAGATTTTGACGGCGATGAAATGAATTTACATGTTGTTCAATCTGAAGAAGCAAGAGCTGAAGCAAGAATTTTAATGAGAGTTCAAGAACATATCCGATCTCCACGATTTGGAGGTGCGGTTATTGGAGCTATTCACGATCATATCACTGGAATGTTCCTTTTAACTCATGGAACTGCAAGTTATGATATCGATCAAACTGTAAGAATTCTTTCGCGTGTTAGTCACAAAGGTGGTTTACCTAAACCTGAGTATCCTAAAGCTGAAGGCGGCCCAAGATGGTCTGGAAGACAAATTTTCTCTGTGTTACTACCTGACGATATGAATCTGAAGTATAACGCTTCAGTTTATTTTGCAGATAGAACTCCAGAAGAAAATGCTGAACTGGATATGATTGTAGAAATTGTAGATGGAAATATGATTAGAGGACCAGTGGATGGTAATTCTATTTCAGCTTTCAAAGGTCAAATTCTAGAAGAAATTTCAAGATTACAAGGTTCTAATGCTGCTAGAGACTTTATCGACAAAGTAACTCGTTTAGCTGTTGGAGCTTTGATGGAAACTGGATGTACTACTGGAATAGATGACGCTGATGTGCCTCAGGATGCTCTAAACCAAATTACTGAAGCTCAATTTGCTGCAGTTAAAGAAGTTGATAAACTTGTAAATGCTTACAATAAAGGTAAGTTTAAGCCAAGGCCTGGACGAAGTGTTGAAGAAACCTTAGAAGTTGAAATAATGGGTGTTTTAGGTAGAGTTAGAGATAAATCTGGTGAAATTGCAGGATGGCATTTAGGTATGGATAATTTTGCTGTTATCATGGCTCGTTCTGGCGCTCGTGGAAGTATGTTAAATTTGTCTCAGATGGCTGGATCTATTGGTCAACAAGCTGTAAGAGGAGAAAGAATCTCTCGTGGATATGAAAGAAGAACCTTATCTCACTTCAATAAAGGAGACTTAGGAGCGGATGCGAAGGGATTCGTTAGATCTTCTTACAAAAGTGGATTATCTCCAACTGAATATTTCTTCCACTCCATGGGAGGAAGAGAAGGTCTTGTAGATACGGCTGTGAGAACGTCACGTTCTGGATACATGCAAAGACGTCTGGTTAACGCTCTTGAAGATTTGAGAGTGAAATATGATTACACTGTAAGAAATACTGCTAACACTGTCGTGCAGTTCCAATACGGTGAAGATTCCGTTGATCCTACTAAGAGTAAATTTGGTCGAGCTATTGACGTTGATAGCTTAATCGAAGACGTCACAGGAGGTAAATAATGGCAAGATTAGATACAATTAGAGCTCTTGAAAAAAGAGGTATTTCAACACAGCTAGCTGAGAAAACAGTAGAATTAGGTTATCAATTAGGTACGCTAAAGAAATGTACTTTGAAGGAACTGGAAAAAAATTTCTACTACAAGGAAATTTTACAGTTAATAGATGTAGCTAAAATAAGTTCAATTGATAGAGATGATATTGTTGATAAAGCATTAAAAGAAGGAAATGTCTCTGATGGTCCTATTTCTGCAGATCAAGCTCTTAGAAGAGTAGAGAAGAAATTAGGTGTTATTTGGTCATTGCCTGAAGGTTATACCATTGATGGAGTGCTAAAACAAATTTCCAGAAAAGGTCAAGTCCTTTTAGGTGTTGCATTCCCTATTAACTCTAAGCAATTTAGATATCCTTTCCACGGATATGTTTATCTTAAAACAAGAGGAATCTGTTATCAATCTGTTATAACTGAAGTGGTTTCCTTTGACAGGCCTAATGTACCTGAAGAAAAAGAATTATTACTTTCAGCTCATACTAGTGAACCGTATGTTACCTTCTTGAGGATTGAAAGACTAATTGAGATGCCAAGAACTATTCGTCTTGAAGAATTCCGTAAAATGGATGGAACTCAAGTTAAATCCGCTAGAAATTATACGCAAGTTGAAGATAGTTTAGATTTGGACAGAGAAAGGCTAAGATTTGAAGAAGAACGAATTAACGCTTTAAAATTATTTACCGAAATGGGATTAAGTAAAAAAGTTTCACTCAGCTTATTTACTCACGGTATATTCCTAGCATCACAAGTAGTTATTGCAACCGATAATGAACTCAGAGGTGCTGGAGTTCCTGCCGCAAAGCTTTCTAAATTTAGAGACGCCGCAGCCGAAGCTGCTGCTGTAGAACTTCAAGAACCTGTAACTTCTAAAACTACTGTAAAAAAGAAGAAAAAAATTGATAAAGAAGACAAACCCGTTAAAAAGATTAATAAATTCCGTAAATTAGCTACTAAATTAGCTTCTGAACTTCCTGGACTTTATGTCGAAGAAATTGCGCTAGAATCTGAAACAAATAAATTGCCTAAAGAAGATATTGAAAAATTAGTCAATACATACAATACCTTGAACGAAACTGAAAATAATATTAAAGATATTTTATCTAAAAAGGAAGGATACTTACCTCAAGGAGTTGTCAGAGAGATTGCTGAAAAAAGTATAAAACATAGCTTAAAACCTAAACAAATTGAAACTGTAATTGATGGCGGTATTGAACAATACATTCAAAATAAAGTAGATGCAACAGAAGCTGTTGGCGTAATTGCTGCTCAATCTATTGGAGAACCTGGAACTCAGATGACAATGCGTACTTTCCACTACGCGGGTGTTGCTGAGATGAACGTTACTTTGGGACTTCCAAGATTAATTGAGATTGTTGATGCAAGACGAATTCCTAAGACTCCTATTATGGAAGTATTCTTAGAACCAAATGTTTCCGCTTCGCAAAAGAAGGCTCTTGAAATTGCAAACTTAATTGAGGCTCAATCAGTTTCTCAGTTAGCAAAGATAAGTACAGATATTACTAATCTTAGAGTTTTAATCGAACCTGATATGAAAATATTGAAAACTCGAGGTTTACCTATTGAAGAATTGGCTGCCAGAATCAAGAAAAAAGGACGTCTAAAATCTAAATTAACTGTTGAAAAGGGAATTATTATTTTAGAAGAAGACAACGTATCTTTCAAGAAATTATACCTTTTAGAAGATAAAGTTAGCCATCTAATGGTTGACGGAATTGGAAATATTCAACGTGCAATTGTAAGAAAGGAAGGAGGTGAATTCATTATATTTACTGAAGGTTCTGATTTGCAAGCTATTCTTGAGGTCGCTGGAGTGGATCCAACAAGAACTAATACAAATTCAATACATGAAGTAGCTGAAGTTCTTGGAATTGAAGCTGCAAGAATTGCAATCGCTAATGAATTACATAAAACATTATCTGAACAAGGTTTGGCTGTAGATACAAGACACAATATGCTTGTTTCTGACGTTATGACGAATACTGGAGCTATCCAAGCTATTGGTAGACATGGTATTTCAGGTGCTAAAGTTTCAGTGTTGGCTCGTGCAGCTTTCGAAATTACGTCTACGCATCTTTTACAAGCTGGTTTAAGTGGTGAATCTGATGTTCTTACTGGTGTTGCAGAAAATATCATTGTAGGGCAACCTGTTCACCTGGGTACTGGAGCTGTAAGTGCGATTTACAAACCTAAATCTAAGAAAGGAGGAAAAAAATAGATGGATCTAAACAAATCTCTTAGACTTGCAATAGATACTGGGAAAGTATCTGTTGGGGCAAACCAATCAAATAAAGCAATAACTACAGGAACTGCAAAGTTGGTAATTTTATCATCTAATTGTCCTGAAGAAACTAGAGATGCTGCTAAAAGCGGAGAAACACCGGTTTATTCTTTCAGCGGAAATAATGCTGTTTTGGGTGCAGCTTGTGGTAAACCATTTCCAGTTTCTATAATTGCTATTTTAGATGGCGGAAAGTCTGATATTTTAAATCTTAAAGCAAATTAAGACAGGGAACGTTTAAGGGCTCTTTCTAAATGAGGCCTCATGGTTTTTCCAGTAAGCTTTGATAGTTTTGTAAATTTAGAATTAAATGCTAATAATGAATTAACAAATTCTGAATTAAAAAGTCTAACTAATAATATTGAGTTAGTACGTGACGCAGTGATAGTAACAACTGCTTTCGCTAGAGCTAAAGGCATTGGAGGGCACACTGGTGGGCCATACGACATTGTCCCTGAAGTACTCATTGTTGATGCTCTTAGAGATGGTGGAGAATCTATACATGATGAATTTTTTGATGAAGCAGGACATCGCTCTGCTGTTCAATATGTTAGAGGTGCAATCAGAGGTAAAATGCCTACTGAAAAATTGATGCATTATAGGGAATATGGATCTGGTCTTGCTGGCCATCCTGAACCTGAATTATTAGATTGTATTGATTTCTCTACTGGAAGATTAGGGCACGCTGCAGGACATGTTAATGGAGTAGCTATTGCAAATCCTGATTCTGCCATTGTTATGTATGGTTCAGATGGTGCTCAAATGGAAGGAAATAATGCAGAAGCTGCTAGATTAGCTGTCGCTAATGAATTGAATGTTAAATGGATTATTGATGATAATAATGTTACTATTGCAGGAAATCCTGAGACATACATGAAAGGATACAGCGTTTCTAAAACATTAGAAGGTCAAGGCTTCCAAGTGATTACTTGCGACGGGGAAAACTATTCTGAATTATTTGATGCCATTTCAAAGTCTATGCAAACCAAGGGACCTGTGGCCGTCATATGTAAGAGAAAAATGGGGCCTGGAATTCCTGATATGGAAGGTGAATGTAATTTGCATGACGTGATTCCTTTAGATATAGGAATAAAATATTTAGAAAAGAAGGGGCATAATGAAGCTGTTAAACAATTGAAGGAAACTGCCGAAGAATATAGTTCAAAGGCTAATCAAACTTTCAA
>DAEH01000058.1:1015-3745 GCA_002497685.1 Euryarchaeota archaeon UBA169 | reverse complement strand
CTGGCTGCGCTACTACTGGCTCTGGCTGTGCTACTACTGGCTCTGCTATTGCAGGCTCTGATGTAACTACTGAATCTACCGGAATTTTAGGTCCAAATAAACCAAACCATTTCCTACGCATCTTAACTTCAGGAGTTTCCATAATTGGAAGGGCAGCTACTGATGGCTCAACAGCTTGTAATGTATTTGCAGTATTTATTGAAGCAATAGGTTCAGCTTCCTGAGGCAGAGGTGATGGCTCGGGTTCAATCTCAGTAGGTTGTGCCGTATTATCGAAATCTGCAATATCTTGATATTCTCTGTCGTCTTCATGATCTTCTTCATAGTCGTCATAATCATCATCTAACTGCGAAAAATTACGATAGATATATGCTGCAACCAATATTCCAAAAACAAAAACACCTCCAAACATTATCGTGTTAGATGACTCTTCCTCTGTAGCCTCCAATACTTTTACTTTAAAAGAGTTAGATTCAGATATGCGTAAACTGTTCTCATTCATCATCCAGACTTGAAGATCATAACTTTCTATATCTGAATTAGAGGGTATAGAAGTCCTCATAGTTATCTCAACAGATTGCTGGCTAGGAAGCAAAGTCAAGAATGAACCATATGATATTTGTTTACCGTCTTTATCAAAAAAAGCCACCCAATCTTTTGCTAACTGATCATTAACTGATACGCCAGATACTGCAAAATATATTCTTTTAGCTTCATCAATATCTAAATTACTAATATCGAAAGTGTGTGAAGAAGAAGAACCTATTGCTGAGGCTAACTGAAGATTAGAATCTCTAAGATTTATCAAACCACTTTGACTAAATTCTACAGATAGAGTAGCGGTCTCTTTGTTACCATTTCCTGCTGAAGTCCCTTCCATTTCGACCAAAGTACTTGTTCCAAAATAATCTTCCCTTGGAGTCAGTTTAACTGTAATTATTGCTTCTTGGTCAGGTTCTAACGAAGAAATAAAACTTGGAGTAAATGAATAAACAAAAGCGTCACCCTGAGACTGGGCTGCAATATTAAAATTATTTTCTGTATTTCCTCTATTAGTTATTAAAACTTCTATTTCCAGAGGCATTCTATCTTTAATAACAAAGGAACTACCATCAAAATTATCATTATCTGTTTCAACAACCTCTACTGAAAAATCCCAATCAGGTTCAGCTTCCTCAGCAGTTGTGGTTAATACTGTCGAATCTTTGATAGAAGAATCTGAAGCTGCTGTTACCGTTACTGTAGTTAATAATTTTTCTCCATCTGAAACTGAAGATTGAGGAGATATTGTTACTTTGATTGTTTTACTTTCACCTGCATCTAAATTGAAATCTGTAAAATCAATAGATATATCCCAATTATTATCATACTCCGTAGTTACAATAAACTCATCTTCACCTGAACCGGTATTTCTAACTGATAACGTGTAAATTGCACTATTCCCCATTACTACTTTTTTAGAGGTGCTAGATACGGAATCCATTTCCACATCTGGCTTGGGAGTAATGTAAATATTGAAAATTAAATTCTCAACCCAATCCTCACTGCTCAAGGAGTCTGTAACCCTAACATTAACATCGTAATCATTATCTCCTGAGGGCAAACTTTTACCTTCAAAAGACCATAAAAATTGAACTTCCATATAATTACTCTTCTCTGAAACTGAGTCTACCGAAGAATCCCAAAGAGATTCATCTCTTGGACCCATCGACAATCCATACCTATCTTTACTGCTCGATAGAATATCATCTACACCAAACGCTGAATAAACCTTAATGTAAATTGTAATCTCTGATTGACCTTCATTAACAAAAGGCTCCCCTCCCTTCTGGATTTGAACATGGCTGATAGACAAAACAACTCCTGTGTTTCTAGATGAAGAGCCGTACTCCATAAGAATTGTAGTATTTGCTGGTGGAGTTGGTGGAGGTGTACCTGCCTGGGCGGTCCAACTGGCTTCAACAAGTAAGGTTAAGGGTGACTTATCAATATTTGTTAACTCAAAGTCTGAAGAGCCCGTAAGTTCAATCGTATCTCCAGCGGCAACCTCTCCTGAAAATTCAAACGAATCTAAATTATTTTCATCTTGTATTATTGTATATCTTATGTTGATTGTTGCATCCCTATTTGATGAAACCCAAGCATTTCCAGACCAATCTCCTGAAATGTTTGAACTTACATCTAAAGAACCTGTGCTCCACCGTCCTATTTCCTTGAAAACACCTTGTTGATCTTGCTCATTAGAAGCTATAACTACTGAATCAACATTCGAACCTGAAGGCGACTCAATTGATAAGATACCTTCTGGCTCACCTGAGATGTACATTGGAACTGAGGCAAATGTTTCTCCTTCTGCACCAGTAGATAAGAATAATATCAAAAAAGCAAATGACAGAAACACGCCTATTTTATTCATAATTAATTGCACTAATCTTTGATACCATAATTCCAAATCTTATCGCCTATATAATGTATTGACTTTATTGCCTTACCTTTCTCAGCTATAAGCATTTCTTTTGCATCCATCAACGCCATACCAATCGCTAATGGTTTATGATGGTTTTCCTCTCTTATCCACACATATTGTCCCTTAACTATCTCAGGACTAACATCATTTATGCCTGCTGACATTGTATTAGCGCCATTACACACAAAAGGAACTGCACCCATATCTACCTGGACCCAGCCATTTTCAACTGAATTTGCAAGCAATCCTCTTACAGTCATATG
>DAEH01000058.1:0-684 GCA_002497685.1 Euryarchaeota archaeon UBA169 | reverse complement strand
ACCCAATCATCTCCAATTAGTGCAATTACGTTACCTTTAGATATTAAAATATTAAAACCTTCCGTTTTTCCGATTTCGTATTTTCCAGCCTCAATAGGCATATCAAGATTATGAGAATCCAAGATTCCTTCTTTAATAAAACGGGCCTCTTTTTTGTTAATTGGCCGACGTTTCTTTACAACTAGTTCTGTTGCCACGAGAGCCAATAGAGAGCATTTTATGTAGGTCCTCCCATGGAAAAATGTGAAAGTAAGCGTTATTGGAACTGGGTACGTTGGTCTTGTGACTGGTGCCACTTTAGCTGATTTGGGAAATCAAGTAGTATGCTTAGACATTCTTGAAGAAAAAATCAACATGCTAAATAGTGGGAAATCACCCATTTATGAGCCAGGACTAGATGAATTAATAGAACAAGGACTCAAAAGTAAAAACCTAGTTGGTTCTACTGAAATTGAACAAAATGTAAGAAAATCAGATATTACGTTTATATGTGTAGGAACTCCATCTGACAATAAAGGTAATATCGATTTAAGCTACATAAAATCGGCTTCATCAACAATAGGAAGAGCTCTTAGAGACAAAAGTGGAACTCACACTATAATTGTAAAATCAACTGTAGTACCTCTAACTACAGAGGAAGTAGTGATGCCGAATATACTAAAGAAAAGTGGATGGAAAAGGGAG
>DAEH01000010.1 GCA_002497685.1 Euryarchaeota archaeon UBA169 | reverse complement strand
AAGTAGCCATTCTTAATCTTGATATTGAAGCTATAGAGGGTAGTGCCTCTCCACGGAAGCCCGAAGTATTAACCGTCTGTAAATCGTCAAATTCACGTATTTTTGATGTCGCATGTTTCTTGAAAGCATTTTCAGCATCTAAACGATCCATACCTTTTCCATCGTCCCTAACAACAATCAGAGACGTCCCTCCTTCTTCTATTCTAATCCATATGTTTTTTGCTCCAGCGTCTAATGAATTTTCCACGAGTTCTTTAACTACAGATGCAGGCCTTTCAATCACTTCGCCAGCGGCAATTTGGTTGATTGTATGTTCATCTAATATTTGAATTTCTGGCATTAATGATAACTATCATTGGTCCCCCCTCTAAAACACTTTTTTTCATTTTTGTTGTGTAGGTTCATTTTTTTAAGACATATGTCTATCCAATAATATGAGTGATGAAGAAGCTGTAATTGAGAGTGAAGAAGACTCGCCTCCAATTTTCGAACCGAATGATAAAGGATTTTTTTCTTTATTAGGTGAATCTTTCAAATTTTTCTTGCTCCATTTACCAGCCATAGCAACGATTGTTGTTCCAGTTTTTTTAGTCGTTGAATTTTTAGTTCCTCTCTTATCAAATTTTATTCCAGACTTGGCAGAAGACATGACTGGTGTCGGATTTTTAGATGATATTCTAAGTGAAATTATAAGAATTATAATTGTAGCATTAATTGGATCTATAATTGGAGGAATAGCTTGGATTGCAACAATCAGAGTAATAGCTTCCTCTATACGTGGTGAAAAGATTCCTCCAGTTCAAGCTATGAAGGATGGAATGGAAATGCTTCCAATGTTTGTAGTTACGGCAATATTGTATTATTTGATTGTAATTATAGGTTTCATTTTCTTAATAGTCCCAGGAATCATACTCTGGATATATCTCATATTCTGGCAGTTCAGTTATGTCTTACGAGGTAAAGGTGCTTTTTCAGCACTTACTTACAGTAAAGATTTAGTTAGCGGAAATTTTGTCCGAGTTGCTCTTAATGTTATTGGTATTTCAATTGTGATGTATGTTTTGAATACTTATGTTATAGGTTTGATAGCAGGAACTATAGCTGGATTAGTAGGTGAAGAAGATAGCATCCCATACCTATTAGTTGATACAATTTTCACAGCATTAGGAAAAGTTTTCGAGGGTGTTCGGATAATTTTTATGCTATCACTTTTCAAAGATCTTGAAAAAGATTAAATTTCATATTAAGCAATTTAAAAAGCCCCCTTCTTTAGAGGCCCATGAAGCACGTAGTTTCTATCTCAGATTTAAGCAAAAAACAAATTTTATCCATTCTCAAACGTGCAAAAGAGTTAGTTCCAGTTGCAAAAGGTAAGAAAAAGTCTAAAAGTCTTGATGGCAAGATTTTGGCAACATGTTTTTTTGAGCCTTCAACACGAACTCGTTTATCTTTTGAAACGGCAATGCAAAGATTAGGAGGAACTTGTATTGGTTTTGCAGATCCATCAGCTACTTCTCATTTGAAAGGTGAAACCCTGGTAGATGGAATTAAGATGGTTGCAGGTTATGCAGATGCAGTAGTTCTCAGACACCCACAAGAAGGTTCAGCACGTTTAGCTTCAGAAAATTCCGAAGTTCCATTGATTAATGGAGGAGATGGGGCTGGACAACATCCTACACAAACATTATTAGATTTATTTACTATAAATGAAGAAATGAAAAAACTAAAAGGGTTAAACGTAGGAATGCTTGGAGATTTAAGATACGGACGAACCGTTCATTCACTATCTCATGCTCTAGCAAACTTTGACAATAAATTAAGTTTTATTTCACCAGATAGCCTTTCTATGCCAAGTTATGTCACAGATGATTTATCTTGTGAATGGTCTTCACATAATTCGATAGAAGAAGTCTTAGATGATTTAGATGTGTTGTATGTAACAAGAATTCAAAAAGAGCGTTTTCCGGATTTGGAAGAATACAAAAAAGTAGCAAGCGCTTACATAATTAATTTAGACTTATTGAAAAACGCAAAATCTAGTATGCGAATTTTACATCCTCTTCCAAGAGTTACAGAAATCTCAACCGATATTGATGATACAAAGCATGCAGCCTATTTCCGTCAAGCTTTCAATGGAGTTCCAGTTAGAATGGCACTTCTTGAACAATTAATAGGAGGTAAAAAATGAGTGACAATTTAATGCGCGTTCAACCGATACGAAACGGTACAGTTATAGACCACATTAAGGCAGGAAGAGGTCGGAAAATTTTGGATGCTCTAGAATTAAGTGATAAGGGTACGACTATTACCCTTCTGATGCATGTACCTAGTGAAAAGAATTCAAGTAAGGATGTAATTAAGATTGAAGATCGAGAATTGAGTGAGGCCGAATCTCAGAAATTAGCGCTTTTATCTCCCGGTTCTCATGTTAATATAATTCGTAATTTTGTAGTGGCTGAGAAAAATGTAGCTGAACTTCCTAATTCTATTTCTGATATGGCATTTTGTTCTAATGTGAATTGTATAAGTAATAATGAACGTGGAGCTAAAACTAATTTTACTATAGCGAATGCTGAATCATTGAACATACAATGTGTCTATTGTGGGCGCAAAATAGCTGAAGAAAATATAGAGTTTATCTAAAATCTATCGTCTAATTTGCCAGATTTGATGGAAGCTTGTATTTCTTTTGGGTCTTTACCTTCACAGTGTAATCCCATAGATTTTGCTACACCTAATACTTCTGAAGTCATTGCTTTAATGTCGCCTCCAGTTAAACCAGGTCCTTTCTGCTTAGCAACAGTAATAGCTTGATCTAAAGTCATATCTGCTGCAACTACTGTGCCAGCTTCTCCAGATCCTTTCTCTATTCCTAATACTTGTTTTATCAATGATGAAGCAGGTGGTGTTCCTATGTCTATAGTGAATCCTTTCTTATCATCTATTTTAATTTTAACTGGAACTTGCATTCCTGCCATTTCTTTAGTTTTTGAATTTATTTCATTAACTACATCTTTCACATTAACGCCAGTTGGCCCTAATGACGGACCGAGTGGCGGTCCTGCAGATGCCTTGCCTGCGTCTACTAGTGCTTCTATTGTTTCACCCATTAATTTGCCTCTTTTTCTAGAACTCTTACGTGATCTCCACGAACTGTAATTGGAATAGGCACCATTGCCTCAAATAATTCCACAGTAACTTCTTCTTTTGCTTGATCAATACGCTGAACTCTGGCCTTTTCTCCTTTGAAAGGTCCAGCAATTACTTCCACAATATTTCCCTCTTCTATGCCAGTCACAGCAGGTGGAGGCGTTAAGTGCGGAGTTAATTCTTCAAGTGTTACGGTACCAAATGTATCCGGTTGCTTAGATCTGCCATATCCTACGCCTCTATTCATAACCATTCCGCGAGCGTGTGTTAATCCTTTTAGATTATCACGTAAAGCTTCAGGACTATCAGTTTCTACGAAAATAAAGCCACGAAGTTTTGAAGGTGCCAAGATAGCATAAATTGGTGCACCACTTCTTCGTACTCTGTCAGCCAATCTTTCGCTAGCTGTTCTTTCATGTCCAATCTGTGATTTCATCGTGTAAATCTGTGTATCAGACGATGGTTCATTAGATACTTCTTCAGTTTTTTTTTCTTCTTCTTCAACGAATTTTGCCATTTTTAAATTCCTAATAAATCTGCGACAATAGGTGGGGCTTTTAGCCATACATAATATACGACAAATCCAATAGCTCCCACAATTCCTATTCCAATTCCAACAACCCATGAACTTTTGACAAACTCATCTGTAGTCGGTTTACGTGCTAGTCGTAGAACCCTTCCATATTGACCTCTGCCGATTCTTCTGAAACGTTCTTCAAGTTTCTGTTGCGTTTTCCATACTTTGTTGATAAAGCTCATATTGCTAATGTACGAAATCTATTCCGTATTTACTTTGCATTCCATCATCTACTCCGTCGGGTGGTCCCAATATCTGAGAAGATTTGACACCAGTAACTACAAGCATCACACGAATCTGATGCTCGAGGGTAGAATCTATCGAAGCTCCCCAAATGATTCGAGCTTCTTTATTAATCTTACTATGAACTTCTCTTACAACTTCATGCGCTTCTTGGAGTGTCATATCATCACCTCCAGTCACATTAACCAGAGCACCTTTTGAGTCTTCAATATCTAATTCAAGTAGTGGTGAAGTTAGTGCAGCAGTTACAGCATCGGACGCTCTCGTAGCTCCTTGCCCTTCTCCCATTCCTATCATAGCAACACCTCCACTAGACATAATCGAACGCATATCAGCAAAATCGATGTTAACAAGTCCACTATTAGATGTAATTTCAGTCATACATTTTATGGCATTACCTAATATTTCATCGGCCTGTCTAAAAGCTAAATTTAGAGGTAATTGGGCAATATCATCACTGAGAAGTCTGTCGTTGGGAATAACAATTACAGTATCTGCACATTTCCTTAACTTTTCAAGACCTATTCTTGCATTTCGAGATCTTCGCGCACCTTCGTTACTAAATGGTAGTGTGACTATGGCTATAGTTAAAGCTCCACTTTCTTTAGCTAATTTAGCGATTACAGGTAAAGATCCCGTACCAGTTCCTCCTCCGAGCCCACCAGTTAGAAAAACAATGTCAGCATCCCTACAGGCTTCTAGAATTTCATGACGGGCTTCTTCGGCTGCACCTTCACCAACATTTGGTTCAGAACCGGCCCCTAGTCCTTTCGTTAAAATTTTACCAATGAGCATTCTATGAGGAACTGTAGTATTCAACAGATGTTGTGCATCAGTGTTTACAGCTAATAGCTCTAGTGAAGTCATTCCTTCTTTGTACAATCTAAGCAGAGTATTGTTTCCAGCACCTCCACTTCCTATAATGAGGATATTTGTTTGCAGTCTAGAGACTAAAGCTTGCAATTCACTTTCATCAGTTTCACCTGTAAAAGCGCTTTCATCTGCGAGAGCTTCTTGCAAAGGGTCCTCATTCATTATTCAATCGAATTTAGTTCACTATATAAAATCAATCTATCTTTTTGCGACTAATACCTTATTTATAGCATTGGATTCTAAATAAAGCAATGAACAAATCACTTTTTAACGCATTTCGCCGAAAACGAGTGATTACTCTTTTAGTATTTACAGTTCTTTTTCTTCAAGTTGTTTTAGTACCTACTGCAACAGGTCCTGCAGTCATACA
Organism: Euryarchaeota archaeon UBA169; assembly: GCA_002497685.1. Classification (GTDB taxonomy): domain Archaea; phylum Thermoplasmatota; class Poseidoniia; order MGIII; family CG-Epi1; genus CG-Epi1. Next base: position 3,466 of record DAEH01000010.1, on the reverse strand, counting down.
AGCTGATTATGGGACTGCTAAAGAGCTAGATACTTTCTTTGAAAGTGTTAATGAAAGAAATGATGAAATTGATGACACGGTTGTCAATGAATTAAATTTCCTTCGTTCACTTCATGAAGGTAATGAGCTTGATTTTTCTTTATTAGAGAATCGAGAAATTTTATTGAATTCCAAAAATGAGAATGATAATGTTGATGCAGAGATAGAGCATGAAACAGTAGCTTATGACTTCTCAGATAGAGGTTTAGTTCCATTTGAAGTAAATGATCCCAATCCAGTAAGGGCAGATATAATCGAAACAATGCTCAGTGAATCGGATTTATATCAGGCCTCATTTGCAGGTACAGCAGCTTCAATATTTACAGATACGTACTTAATTTATTGGGCATATGATGCAAATGGTAACGGTATCATTGATGTTGGAGGTTGTGGCGATAGTCCACTACCAGGAGAGCCATGTGAAGAGGGTGTAGAAAATGCGAATTTATTGTCAACTATTTGGGGTGCATCAACGACAATTATTGCTGAATGGGTTAACGGTTTAGGCTTGGATGCTGGTCTTTTATCTTTAATTTTAGGCCTTGTAAATGTGCTTGATGAATCAGATACTGCTTGGATACCTATTGACATAGATGATGACGGTCAGAATGAGATTCGAGCTAGACTAATTCCTATTGTAAATGATTTGATAAATGATGACACTCAAGTAGGTTTAGATGGAGTTGGTGTTCAAGCTAATCTTGGTGTAGGTATTGAGTTTGAAAAATTAGCGAATATAAATCAAACATTAGATTTCGCAATAGTAAGAGGTCTCACATACCAAGATGAGAATGATGATGATCAAACTTATGTCTGGGGAATTAACACACAGTTCCCTCCTAACGAAGTTCCAGATGAGTATGAACTTAATGTAGTTATAGAAGAATTTGTTTTTGTAGTTAGTACTGGGGGAATTAATGCAGGTGATGTTGACTACGTTAATGCGCCTTATGAAATCTCAATAGGTATGGACAATGATACAACCGATGATTTTAGAAATGGTATAGATTCTTTAGATGTTTCAATAGGTTATATCAAGTACAATTGGAGTAAAGGTTCTTTAGGCAATCCAGGTGATGCCTTAGAGGAAATTACGTTTATCAAAGCAGATTTATCTAATCCAAGAGGTAAAGTTCCAGGTGAATTAAAGATAAGAATAGTTTCTCAGACAGAGGATGAGATTGAAAGAGATTCTATTGAGATATACGCCCCACCTACTGAAACTAAAGATGTTAACGAAGCTGATAAAAGGTTTGATTTAGCTTTTGAATATTACGAATATAATGCAGAGCCTTCAGATGATTCAGACTCGTTCTTATCGCATATAGTAGCAGATATTGAAGGAGTACCTGTCTGTGAGATAAATTTAGGCGGCGATGAAGTTTGTCTTGATGAATTAAATATGCCAGAAGCTTCTCTATGGCTAGAGGTAAGAAATGAATCTACTTCGGAAAGAAACTGGACAGTTATTGAATTCCATTCAACTCAGTCTATTGATTCGATAGTTTATGGAGATTATGAATATTATACAGAGGATGGAAGAGAGCCTACGTGGAGTAACCATGATTACAAATTATTTACAGGCTTAGAAATCACAAATTTACCTGAAAGCTTGGTTTTACAAGGGAATTTAAAACTTGACGATTCTAATGATAATGCTTTTGATGATCAAGATCCGACTGCTGTAGATGATTCAGCAGTAGGTGGATTGATTAGTGATTTGTTATTAGGTTTAGCAGGCAGAATAGTATATGTTGGAGATTTATTAAGATCAATTCCTCAAGCAGTTCTGCAATCAACTATAGGTGAAGGAGATGGCCAGGTTGAAATTATCATGAGAACTCGTGAAGATGAGTTAGCTTACATAGAAAATTTATTTGTATTTCTAACCAGCGACAAATATCTTGATTTAGATGATGGCAGCGGAGATGATTTTTTTGCAATTTACAATCAATCAGCTTTTTTAGATAGTAACGCGCCGAATGACAGGTCCTCAATATCACAGAAAAACCTTGATTATAGTTTTAGTGCACGTGTAACTGCAATAGGTGACATTAATTTTTATTCGAAAGATGGTTTTACTAATATTTCATTAGATATGAAACCCTCACGAGATAAACCGTTTAGAGTTTATTTTGAAGGGATAGATAATGTTGAAGAAACTACACATTGGGCAAATATAACTTTGAGTAATATTCCTTCAAATATTAACTTGAACATTGATAACGGTAATCTGCAATACGCTGGAGGGGCTAATTCAGATCAGTTAATTGATCAAATTACTTTTACTAGTTTTGCAAGTGATATTTATTCTCGAATTACCCTTGAACACCTTCCAGGTTCAGCTGAAATTGCAACTTCAGATGGAGACCTTAGATTAGTTACAGATAGTTGGTTTAATTTTTCATTTTTAATTACTAATGTTACTGATGACGATAAAGCAACAGCATGGATATGGGATACTTCGAACTATAATGGAAGTTCAGTTATGCTCTATCAAGATAAGATGGGCCAAGAAGGCGAAATTGCAAGTTTGTCTGGAGATTTAGATTGGATTCAATCTTTGCGACTTGACGGCGATGGAACTGGGGAATTAGCAGACTTTAAGATAACACACAGACAGCCAGTTCAGTTTAAGGTTGGAGCAATTGACGATACAATTTATGAAGAAGATCACTTGGGACTAGATGCGTATGTTTTTGTTGATAGCCTTCCAGCAGAAATAGTTGTAGCTGTGCCGCTTTTGAACTCAACAGCAATTCTAGGAGGTGACGTTTCTGAGGTAAATGATTTGGAAGACGTTGCTCAATTTATTGAAGCTTTATCCGAATTAGGGAAAGCATTGGTTGATACTGTCGCAGGTTTGTCAATTAATTTAGTTACAAATGTAGAATCTTTTGAAACAGTAGCTCGCTTCTTCTACAATGTAGATGAAACAGTTTCAGTTACGGCTTGGGTTGACAAGGGCAATGTATCTCTATTAGACGAAGAACCAGTTTGGGTAGAGGGTCTTTGGTCTAGTCAGAAAAATATTGGTGATGAGACAATTCTTGGTGCCCGTATGCTTTTCAAAGATTTACCTCAGACCGTCGATGCAAATTACACTTCTCGAGGCGATAAAATTGATTTAGAATTAGAATTAGCAGATTTTAATTATGCTGGTAAATCAGATTATATTATTTTCAGAGAAGAAGGAATTATAGGGCCAGAAGTAACTGCTTTTGTAGAAGGAATACCTGAAGGGTTAGATTTAGAATTAAATGCAGATTTAGTTCTTAATGCAACAGTTGATAACTTAACACTTACAGGAGATATACAATTTAAGACAGATCAACCCGTAGGTCCTATTTATCTAGTAATTGATCAAAAGGAAGACGATAATCCATATCATCTTGAAGCATTAATTCCTAGATTGCCAAGCGATATG
>DAEH01000016.1 GCA_002497685.1 Euryarchaeota archaeon UBA169 | reverse complement strand
CCTTCAAATGCAAAAACTTTTACTTCTTCAGAACCTGCTAATTTATGCGCTAATGCAGCGCCTGCAGCAGCTGGAGAACCGTGACCACTTGGTCCTGTATTGGCTTTGAAAAATAATGTTTTACCTTCCATTTCTGCATGGCCTGGAAGCCCTTTGTTTTGTCTTAAGGTTAGCAAATCCTCCCAAACCAACTGAAACTCTTCCCCATTCTTAACTAAATATTTAGAATCTTGAGTTTGGGCAAACTTAATTCGAAGAGACTCGTTCAATACTGCTAGAGTCGCATAAACCATTGGGTTGTCATGACCTGCAACCAAAACAAATCTATCTGCAAAGCGCTTTGTGGGATCTCTAATATCCCATCTCATAGCTCCTGAAAGTAAAGTAATTAACATTCCGTGAACTTTGGAACGAGAGCCACCGGGGTGGCCACTTTGACTTAAATTTAATGTAATATCAATACACTGATCAATTAAATCTTTAGTAATTTCCCAAAAACGATAATCATTTTTCAAATCTGAGGGGCTCTTCATATATTCGGGATTAAAGTATTGTTTTTAAGTTTCTGCTTACCAATTAATCTTCAACTTGTCTTGCAAGATACCCTCTTGAAAAGAGAATCTGAATTACAGACCACAACATAAAAAAGACTAAAACTGACAATGCTTGACCATATATTGTATTATATTCTATGGAATTCGAAAAACTATATGGTAACAAGCTTCCTAATAAATCATGAAATAAAAAGGCAAACGATGTCAGAATCATTGTAAATGCTAAAGTTATCATTAATGTCGTTAGGAACCAAACTAAAACATCTTCATATTCTCTCGAATAAGACATCACTCTTGCTAATCTACTATATCTTGCATGCCCATAACTCAACTCCAAATATAGCATAAAACTAAAAACAAATCCTAGAATTGGGTATATTTGATCATTAGTGTTACCTGATAAACCAAGAGGCATCGATAATATGAGAAATGCAGATATTACTTGATTATTTATTTTATTTTGCCAAATACCAACCATTCCTGTAGATACGGGAAGGCCTATTATTACCCAAAAAAGTAACTGTTGAAGTATCTCGTAAGGTATCCACTCTGCACCAAGAATATAGCCAACAAAAATTAATACAAAGAAAGAAACTATAAAGATTAAAACATAATCATACACTTTTTTACTAGAATATAACAAGATATTCGTTGTTCCTAAAAGAAGCCCTATCAGTATTCCTGCTATGACTGAGGCATTTAGTTCATTAATTACATTACTGCCGTACAATCCCTTACTGAAACTATTTAGGGCACTAAAGAATAAAGAGTCATTAAGAGGATTAATCAAATAAGCAAAACTCAAACTTAACATTAACGCTAACGTTGCAACGGATTGCATAATTGCCAAAGTATTACTTGTTTTCATTAGCGTATCACCTCTGAAAGGGATGTCGACAACACTGTATCTGGATTCCAGCGCATAGCTCTAGCACCCAAAGAGCGTGCTTCTGTAATCTTATTATCTAAAGAAGCTGAAGCTGTAAAATATACTGTTGGTGAGATGATTCTAGAATCTCTATCGTAATCTAAAGTGTCTGGAGCTATAACTGTCAGCTTAAATCCGCGTGCTGTAATTTCACGTAAAGCGGTAGCACTTGTTTTATCATTCTCTAAGGTAGATATTACCATTACAGGAGAACGTGGTGTAAAATTACGAAGATCTCCCAATACTGTATGCAATCCGAGTGACCCTGATGCCTTAACTTCGGCCAATGTAGTCAAAACCTTGTAAAGATGCCTTTCACCTGTATCTGGAGAAATGACATTTACAGACTCTCCGTACGTAATTAGACCTACTCTGTTACGTGTTCTTAAAAAGAAATTTACAAGTGATGCTGCTGCTTTACATGAATAATTCAAAGGATTACGTAAAACTGTACCAGTTCCTGTAATCTCTCTAGCATCCAAAACAATCATAATATCTGAAATATCTTCTCTCTCGAATTGATTAACCATTAATTTCCTGGTACGCCCGAAAACTCTCCAATTTATGTTCTTGAAATCATCACCTGGAAAATATTCTCGAATCCCATAAAATTCCCCACTCGTTCCAATTCTTCTTATTGGCATAGCTCCTTGATACATCTTTGGGAACTCAGTGGATAAGTCAACACCTTCAATTTGCTCAATTTGAGGTAAAACAACTAAACTTGACTTAGATTGTATTTCAGATTCATAATAAAACAAAAATGAAGGATTATAAATTCTCAGTCTCGGATTGCCTAGCCTAAACTGCCCACGTAACCTACAATCAAGTACATACTGATTAACAACAGTCTCACTCTTTCTTAAACGAATAACACTATGATTTAATCCAGATTGAACTTCAACCTCAGAAGGTAAATTATCATATATTTCTAAGAAACCTACAGAACGACCTTTATTTTGTACCACTAAATCTATACTTACACTACTATTCTCAAAGACTTGATCATCATTAAAACTTCGGGTAACTTTGACCTCAATTGGCCTAGTATTAACAAGGCTATGAACTGCTACAAATGCTAATATCGTAGTTCCAAGTAAGAAGAATTGAAGATTATTTATAAACGGGGCAAAAAGTACAAGAATAACGCCTAAACCAACGTAAACAATTGCCTTACGTGTCCACATCGCACTATTCCACAGTTACAGCTGGAACTTGGACAGTCATAAGTAATTCACCTATAACTTCTTCTACATTTACACCACGAATACGGGCCTCGGGTTTAAGAATAATTCTGTGACCAAGCACAGGAATAGCTGCTCTTTTAACATCGTCAGGAACTACATAATCTCTACCTGAAAGAACTGCTAAAGCTCTAGATAATTTAAACAATCCAAGACTACCACGAGGACTCGAACCAACGGCAACACGAGGATCTCTGCGAGTGGATTGAACTAAGTCTACAATATATCTCATTACTTCTTTCTTAACAAATACTTCTTCAATAGAATCGTGCATTTCAACTACAGTATCCGGTGTTGCTCTAGGTTTAACTGAAAATGAATCCTTCTTTCTCTTAGAACGCCCCTCAAGGATACCTGTTTCGACATCCTCATCTGGATATCCTACACTTAATTTAATCAGAAAACGATCCATTTGAGCTTCTGGAAGAGGATATGTTCCTTCATATTCAATAGGATTCTGAGTGGCTAAAACAATGAAAGGGGCAGCTAACTTGTGAGTTGTTCCCTCGATAGTAATCTGTTTCTCTTGCATTGCTTCTAGCAAAGCTGCTTGAGTCTTTGGTGGAGCTCTATTGATCTCATCAGCCAAAAGAATATTACAAAAAATAGGTCCCTTACGGAATTTAAATTTATTTTTCTCAGGATCATAGAAATAAGAGCCAGTTATATCTGCAGGGAGTAAATCTGGAGTAAATTGTATTCTCTTAAATTCGCAACCCAAAGCATCTGCTAAGGTGTTGGACATCAACGTTTTTGCCAAACCTGGAAAATCCTCAAATAAAATATTACCATTTGCTAAAATACCTGCCATGACCATTTCAATAGTTTGCTCTTTACCTAGTACTACGTTAGAAACTTCATCAGCTATTTGTTTTGCGGATTTATTAGTTTTCTTAATCAGGTCAAGAGATTGACCGGAAGCTGGCTCGACATCTTTTTCGCTACTCAATTTACCACGTACTCAATTTTTTAGCTACACTTCTGAGGATATCTGGCCTTATTTCTTGTGGATTACTCAGAAGCTTCTTAATGTCTTCATCTAAGGCCACATTATAACGATTCAGTATATCTGGTAACATACTCATTCTATCATTTCTAGATTTATCATCAAATTCATAGATTTGATGTTTAAGACGCAGTCTTTCGAGAAAAACATCTTGAAGGGCCATAATGCCTTTGTCAAGGCTATGCCCATAAGATCTAAGAGGTCTGGGTTTTCTAATGTCAAAAATATGATACCAACGCTTAGGTTCAGCTTGTCGCATGGATAAGCCCATTGTCATAATTATAACTAAAACAAGAACATTCAACCTAATTACCTGAATAATTAGAGTGTCTCCAGCTAGAAGAAAATAGAAACCTAAAGCACTTTGAAATAAACTAGCTCCAAAAGACTCTTGAGTATGTCTAGATTCATCAAACAAAATATCTCCTTCAAATCCAACCATAGACTCAACTAAGTTCAGCAGAAAATCTGAATTTCTATCTTCATTCCACATCATATTTATAGGTAAACTAGAATCTGAAACGAAAACTGCAGTTCCAAGTTGATTCCCTTCTGCTGACTTCATCTCACACCTCATTCCAACTGTAAATCCCTGAGGACCTGAAACCTCATCTTCAGGAGTTATCAATCCATCATCATCTGAATCAATCCAAGAGTTCTTAGAAGTCGAAATGAAGACCCTCTTATTCCATTCAAAGCCTTGACTCCAAAGGTTAACATATTGAGAACCTAAATCCCTGATTGCCACGGGTTCATTTAGAAGAATATTATATGACTCTCCATCCACTATTGCAGTAGTAGGAATTAAAGAGAGATTATCTCTATAATTCTGATCCCATAGTTTGTGTTTTACAAACTCAATTGCAAATAATTGAGCAATTGTATTAGAATAATCAAAATCTCCGAAAACCAATATGCTACCTCCCTTCTCCATGTACTTTGCCAAAATTTCTAATTCAAGTGAAGAATAAGGTGATTCTGTCCCTACTATTACAAACAAAGTAGAAGATGGATCTTCTATTTCATCAAGCACTCCTGGATTAGATAAAACTGCACTGACAGTATAATTTGAATTAGTATTGTCTTCCAAGTTCTCTCTGAAATTTGAAATGTCATTCCAGTCATCATCATATGCAGACAATTGAGGGTCTCTCTCGGCTACGTATTGTAATAAAGGAAATAAAACTAAGGTACAAACTGCGATTGTAGCAAAAAGAATGATGATACCTGAACGGCTAGAAATCTCCATACTATTTTTCTAACATTGAATCGTTCAAATCTAAACTTTCAACTACAGTTCTCAATGCGGATACTGCATTAATCCTTTGATCATCATCTAATTCCTTTTTAGTATAATCAGCTTCTTCATACAGAATAGTCAAACGTGCAACTGAATCTTGATCTAAAGATAGAGCTGTGCGTAATGCCTCTTGGAATTCTCTAACTGTTTCAAAATGTTTCCTAAGATAACCATGACCTTGCAAAACCTTACACATTTCCTTGTAAGAAAATACAATAGAATCTCTATAATCCATATTTGCCTCTAGTGCTAAAGCTGTAGATTCTAAAATTCTTTGGATTTCTCTGAGATGACGCTCTCTATACCATTTCCAACCAAGTAACACACCAGAGGAAGCTACAACAGTAGCCCCTATAATTGCCCATATCGCGTAATTAGATTGCTGTGATGGTGCTCTGTAAATAATTGTAGATTCAATACTGCTAGCTACATATTCTTCATTTCCTGTATAATTCACAAGAATATTCATAGGAACTGTTGTATTACCTGAGTAGTAAGAAGAGAATGTTGCCGTACCATTAAAATCTGTAACTACCATTGTAGTCATCCCTAGTGGTTCAAAAGATATTAGTAATGGAGCACCTGAAACAAAAGATCCATCGTACATTTGAAGAGTAATTGTACCTGTAAAATCTTGCTTGTATTCTAGTGAAGCTGGGATATCTAATGTTAAGAATGTCTGTCCTTGAACAAACAATTTAGAAGTTGTACTATTACCAATATAGTAATTATTTCCAAGTGATTCTACAGTCAAATTATGATAACCTAAAGAAGTTCCAAAAGGAATCTCTAAATCAATTTGGAATTTACCATCTGTATTTGTTTTAGCAATCTGAGGAAAGCCTGAATCTAAAGTCAATCTAACTTCTAAACTAGAAACTGGACGATTTGCCTTGTCAAATACAAAACCTGAAATTACTTCAGTTGAATTTGTCATAGAAGTATAATCTGGCAAGTCAATACGAATATTATGAGATACCTTTAACACCCAACTTGACGTAGAAGAAAGGTAGAACTCATCTGGTATGTAAGTTACCATTATCGTATTTGGTCCTGCAATACTTTCATCTGGAACAAGGTAAGTCTTATCAAAATAACCGCTAGAATCTGATTCAATTGTTTCAATGACCTTACCTCCAAATGAAAAACTTAGAGTAGCGCTTAGGGGGTTACCCATATCATCTCTTAAGGTTCCATTAAATGTGAAAGATTCACCTACAATAACTTCTGAATCTGAAAATAGTTCAATATTTGTAGATGCTAAAACAATAACTGCTTGTTCTGAAGAAGTTGGAAGATAATAGCCTGAACCTAAATAATCCCATTTAGCAACATAATTACCCAATTTTTTATTAGGTGATAAAGTTATATTTTGCTCAGCCAACCCATTCACATCTGTAATTAAATGATACTTTTTACCATTGAATGTAACATTAACATGCTCATCCACCATAGGTTTACCTAGATCGTCTAATAAATATGAACTTAGGAAGAATTCCTGATTACGGAAAACTTCAATCTCACTAAA
>DAEH01000020.1:677-3098 GCA_002497685.1 Euryarchaeota archaeon UBA169 | reverse complement strand
AATAAGATAGAGTTAATTAATACAATTAATGGTTCTGGGTTGGCCTTAAGCAGAACTGTTCTAGCTATTCTTGAAAATTATCAAGAAAAAGATGGTTCAATAACTGTTCCAGAGGCTCTTAGAGAGTATTTGAAGAAGGATAAAATTCTCTCTAAAAATTAACTCATTAGTATCCTAAAAATAATAGAAAAATTACATTCTATTTTTGTACCATTTAGATTCAAAAGGTATAGAATGATCTAGAACTTTTTTTTTATTAATTTTGGGGTAACCAATGAAAACACTCTTCAAAAAAGTCTTTCTTTTTTCTTCTATTGCCTGTTTGAGTTTACCTTTCTTTGCTGATGTTGATACAACATCTGGAATGAGAGGAACTGTAAATGTTTCTGGAGCAACTGTTGTTGCAGAACATACACCGACTGGCATAACTAAAACTACTACTTCAGGTTCTTCAGGAAGCTTTAGGCTTTCTTTCTTACCAATCGGTGGGCCTTATACAGTTAAAGTCACTGCACCTGGATATAATTCTGAATCTATTAAAGGTTTATATCTTAATCTAGGTGATCCACTATCTTTTGGGGTAACTTTAACAAGCTCTTCTGCTGCTGATGAAATTGTAGTAACTGCAAAGCCAGCTGAAGCTTTCAAGATGGGAACTAGTACTGTCCTCACTCGTGATGATATGAATGCAATTCCTACTATTAATCGTTCAGTGGCTGATTTCGCTAAAATGGATCCAAGAGTCTCTGTTAATGGCGGAGTAGGAAGGGATGCTGAAATTAGTGTCATGGGCGCTAATACTAAATTTAATGATTTCACTATAGACGGTGTTAGTTTTAATGACCCGTTTGGACTTAATGATAATGGATTTGGAACAATGAAGAATCCAGTAAGTATGGACTTTGTTGATCAGATTTCGGTTGATATTACTCCTTTTGATGTTTCTAGAGGTAACACAACCGGCGGATCGATAGCTGTAGTAACCAAATCTGGTACTAATGAATTTCATGGTTCTGCTTTTTATCAAAATAGAGACGAAGGAAATGTAGGTGACTACTTAGGCGAAGAATTTCCAGAGTTTGAAGATGAAGTCATGGCTTTTACTTTTGCAGGCCCAATCATCAAGGACAGACTTTTCTTCTTTGTAGGTTATGAAGAAAATACAACATCATTACCAGGATTGTATGGAACAGTAGATAGTAATGCTCAAAACAAGGCTGAAACAGTTACTACTGCGCTCGCTAATGAAATTAGACAATACACCATTGATAATTATGGTGGATACGATGCCGGTTATATTAATCTTGTAACGTTTGATGAAACTCACGAAGAGTGGACCGTCAAACTAGATGCAGTTATCAGTGATGACCATAGAGCAACTTTAAACTTATCACACTCTGAAGATTTGACGCCACAAAGATATAATTATGGTGAAACAGTATTCAGTAACAACTGGTACTACAAACCACCAGAGATAGATCGAGCTTCATTTACTTTATATAGTGATTGGTCAGACAGATTATCTACTAAATTCAAGTATACATCTTATGAAATGGAAGAAGACGATGCTTCTTACGGTGATGACTTCTTTCCAGAAATGAACATTAGAATTGGTGGAGATAATGTATTTCTAGGTGGAGATAGATACAGAGGGGCAAATTTAATCAACGTTGAAAGTGAATTTCTAACCCTTAAAGCCGACTATGATAATGATGATCATGTATACACAATAGGCTATGAAAGAGATGATTCTGATGTTGTAAATTTATTCATCGCGAGATACAACGGCGAGGTTAGGTTTGATAGCTTTGAAGATTATAAGAATGGTATTTGGAGCAGGCTAAGAATACATGAGCCATATGCTGGTCATGATGCCGTTGGAACAATGGCAGCAGATTTTGAAGTAGAAAAGACTTCTCTCTATATTCAAGATAAATGGTTTGTTAATAACGATTTAACCGTTATGTTTGGACTCAGATATGACGCTGTTGAAACTCCTATTGCACCAGCCACTAACGTAAACTTTGTTAAAGAATATGGATTCTCTAACGCAGAGACGTTTGATTTCAATCTTCTTCAACCAAGATTCTCCTTTAATATGGATGCAACAGACTTTTTCTCTAATAGGGAAAACGTTATTGCTGCTACCTTACGTGGTGGTAGAGGATTATTCATGGGAAGAATTCCAAGGGTTTGGTACGGAAACGCATATTCTAGAACAGGTGCAACAGGTGATTACAGAGGGTGGTTTGATTACGATACAACGGATAGTGATTTTCCTGGTCCAATGCCCAAAGGCGATCCAACTGCATTTTGGTTAGGAGCTGGTTCAAAATACACGGTTCCATCAGGAGACAGTCCTTATGGAGTTGCTCAAAGCACAGATCCAAACTTTGAAGCACCATCTTCGTGGAGAACAAG
>DAEH01000020.1:0-287 GCA_002497685.1 Euryarchaeota archaeon UBA169 | reverse complement strand
AAGTTAGACAAGCTATATTCTTCACCGATCTAGGTATAGAACAAGAAGGTACACTTGCAGACGGTAGAGGAATCTATGGCGGAAGGGGTGACTACAGATTAACTAATACAGATCAAGGCACTACCGAAGCTTTTACAATATCTACATCTAAGCAATTTGGGGATGTGAATTGGTTTGCTGGTTATACCAATATGAGAGCTAATGATGTTTTTGAACTGACAAGCGCTCAAAGTGAAAGCTCTTATGGTAGATCTGTTAGAGCTGATGGTGAGAATATAAATGCTGCG
>DAEH01000073.1 GCA_002497685.1 Euryarchaeota archaeon UBA169 | reverse complement strand
ATAATTTTCAGAAGAGTTTGGTTAGTAGAAGATCCTTTGCCTTTACCTGGTTTTGAAGCTAACATCAAACTAATGGATATTGCAGGTGAAACTTCCAAAGAAGGCGGAATGGAGAGTGCTATGCATTCTATCCGTTTAGTAGGAATTTCAACAGCTATTGTTATGTTTTTTACATTCCTAAGAGATTGGCCATTATTGGGAACTGGTTCCCAAGATGCTGCCGGCGATGAAATGAAAACTTCGATTCTAAGCTCAACATTAGAAAGTGCTGAATGGTACGATGGAGGAGATTTGACCGTCCCTATGAGTAATTCATTAACAAATTACACTTGGCTTGGTTTCGGACTAACTCCTATGATGATTGCTATCGGTTGGTTCATGAAATTTAGAGTTGCTCTCTTAGTTAGTCTGGGGACTTTCTTTACTTGGTTCGTAGTAACACCCCTTGCATATCAATACGATTATCCTTTCTATTACCCATTAGATGGGAATTATCATTCAATTAGTCAATATTCTCCAATGGGATCAATTATGTCGTACAGCTATGTTGCTAGACCTATGGCTATTGGAGCAATATTAGGTGGAGGAATTACTGGATTGTTAAAAATGGCACCTGTGTTCAGAACTACAGCTTCAGATGTAATTGATATTTTCAAAGGAGAAAGTGATGATGCTTCTAGGAAGGATTATGTGAAAGGTAAAGGGTGGTATGAATGGCCAATTAGTCACATTCCTGTTTTGCTAATTGTTTCCTTAATTGGAATTACAATCACTTTTGCAACTCAATTTGGATTTTTAGCTTCTTTTATCTTCTCATTAGTTCTATGTTTGACGACTTTCGCATTGGGGGCAATTGCTGTAAAAGTAATGGGAGAAACAAGTATTGAACCCGTTTCTGGTACTAGTTTTATTGTTCTTTTAATGCTTGTTTTAGTTTTCAAAGCAATTGGATTGAACGAAAGTGACACTGCTATCCTTGCTCTGGTCGGAACTACCGTTTTTGGAGGTGCGATTTCAATGTCTGGAACTGTTATCGGCGATTACAAACCTGGCTTGTACGTTGGAAACAGACCAATGCACATCATGAAAACGGAATTAGTAGGAATTGTTCCTGGAACTATTGTTGCTGCTTTGTTTGCAGGTTTACTGTCGCTTGCATTAGCTAGAGGTGATTTGATTTTGTATGCACCCCAAGCAAATGCTTTCGCTGCCTTTGCACAAATAATGCTCGGCGGTCAAACGCCATGGGGGCTTCTTGCTGTTGGAATAGTTATTGGAATATTCATGGAATTGCTAACTGGAATGGGTACTGCTTTTGGACTTGGAATGTACCTTCCTATGGTCGTTACACTTCCAATGGTCGTTGGTGGTGCTTTGAGAGACTATTGGGAAGCTCGTTTCCTTGATGTTGCAGTCGAAAAAGAAGGCCTAAGTGAAAAGCAACGTACTATGAGATTGTTAAACACATATATGATTGCAACTGGCTGTATTGTAGGTGAAGCATTGCTTGGAACTTTCTTAGCAATTTACTATGTTCTTCCTTTGATTACTGGGTAAATTATGGATATTGCAGTAATAATATCATTTGTTTTCTTCATGACTATTTTTGCAGGAGTAGGTCTTGCTTCAATGAGGGTCAAAAAAGATACAACTGACGATTATCTTGTTGCAGGAAGAGGAATGAGTCCGTCGCTTGCAGCACTCTCTGCAGTTAGTACTTGGAATTCTGGATACATGTTTATTGGTTTTATTGGATTTACATATACTATGGGGTATCCTGTAGCATTCCTAGCTTTCATGTCTACTATAGGTCAATTTGTTGCTTGGATGTGGCTATACAAATTTATACAAAAGGAAGGGCATGAAAGAGGTGTTCGATCATTATCTTCATTGGTGGCTGAAAAAGCTGGAGCGCCTGAAGCAAAATTAGCTGCCGTACTTTCTGTCTTATTTTTGAGTATTTACGCTGCCGCTCAACTCACTTCTGGAGGTAAAGCTCTCTTCGTAATGATGGGGTGGCCTGAAGTCGTTGGAATTTTAATAGGATTTGTATTGGTTGTTGCATATTGTTATGCCGGTGGAATTAGAGCATCTATCTGGACTGATGCTGCTCAATCGTGTGTGATGCTTGTGGGATCAACTATCTTATGTTGGATTAGTCTTCAAGAAGTAGGTGGTTTTTCAGGACTCAAAGATGGATTAAATGAACAAGATACTGCATTGACAAATTTTCTCCCGCCTAATTTGATGTTTGGATTGACTCTCTGGACTGCAGCTTTCTTTCTAGGTGGATTGAGTGTTGCTGGACAACCTCAGGTTGTTTCTAGAGTTATGACGCTTGGAGATGATAAAGATCGAAAAGAAGCAATGATCTGGTTTTTCGTGTGGCAAACTCCCTTCATTGTGCTAATGCTGATTATCGGACTTGCCAGTCGAGTGCTGTTTACTGAAAGTGATTTTGATGCTGAACTTGGCTTACCTATGATGGCTATGGAAACTATGCCAGCAATTGGTATTGGGATGATTTTAGCTTCAATATTCGCAGCCACTATGTCTACTGCAGATAGCCAAGTTTTAGCTTGTACGGCTGCAATCACTGATGACATTAAACCTGAATGGAATCAAGATCATAAAACAACAAAAAAAGTTACAATTGCTGTTGCTGCATTTGCTACACTGATTTCAGTTGGTGGATTGTATGTTCCAGGTGGTGATTCTGTATTTCAACTAGTTGTATTTGCTGTATATGGACTTGGAGGGGTCTTTGTTCCTCTACTCATTATTCGATGGGCAGGATACAAACCAGACACTACACATTCGATATCAATGATGGTTGCAGCATTTAGCGGCGTTTTCATTTGGACTTTACTTGGATTTGATGGTGCGGATGGTGTCTTTCCCTCAGTTCCTGGAATGGGGGCTGCGTTTATTACTCATTTCACAATGAATTATGTTAGAACACCAAAAATTGCTCCTCTTGGACGTTTTAAATTACCAAAAAGAAGTCAATATGGTGCTGTAGCTGCTGCAATAATAATTCCATTTGGTGCAATAGAAGCCACCTACATGCTTGGATCTCCTGAATCGTCAGATTCGATGGGAGGTGTTGGTAACTATTCAATTTCTGGAGACATCTCCTATGAAGTATTAGGAAATAATACTGAATATGTTGGAGATGGTGAAACTATTTTTGTAGATTTAAACACCAATGATATTGATTGGAGTGGAGATAATCAGAATGTTGTGGGTGTTAGAGTTACACTTACCTACAGCGAAGATGAAACTAGTAATGGTGTTGGATGCGCTGCACCTGGTGCTTCACAGCCAGACCCCGATACAATTACAGGAACAATTACTCACGGCGATTATAATGGAACAGATAGCGGTGAAAATCAAGGACAAGGAAGCTCCTCTCATGAAGTTCTTGTAGAATGGTACAACTCTTCACTATATCTTTCAGGAAATGCGAGCGGAATGTCTGAATCTGAAATAAAAAATGAACTTGACGCCATGGGTGCTGGAATGGGAATTTATTATTTGGAAATTAATGTTGAAGCTGAAAGTGGAAATGCGCCTGCATGTAATCACACCGATAATGGTGAAGAAGTAGAATATTTAGTTGAAGTCGTGCTTCTTGATTATGAAATTACGCCCGCTTAATTGTTAGGCTAAGTATCTTATAAGGCCCCAGTTTGAAAGATTAGGGATAGTTAATGGCAAAAGAAGAATATGAAACTCCGCTTATTGATGTTTACAACCGTACTCATATGGATGCCCTCCACGAAGACGGCAGCTGGTATCACCGATATTTACCTGAAGGTGTTTTCCTAGAAGATTTAGGACAAATCATAGAAGAAGAGTTAATCAAAGCTTACAATGAAGTAGAGAGAGAAGCTGATGAATTTTTTGAAAAACAAATTAGAGAACGCTTTGAAAAAATATTTGCACAAGCAAATCCAAAAGATCTTCGCGGATTATTGCCAAAGAAACCTCCTGTTAATTGGGCAGAATTGCCTGTAGAAATTCAACGGGAAATGCAAATTATGCATGATAATGCAGGTAGTGAAGGTATTACAGAGAGAACANNTTACAACCGAACTCACATGGATGCTCTCCATGAGGATGGCAGCTGGTATCACCGATACTTACCAGAAGGCGTTTTCCTAGAGGATTTAGGCCAAATTATAGAGGAAGAATTGATTAAAGCTTACAATGAAGTCGAAAGAGAAGCTGATGAATTTTTCGAAAAACAAATTAGAGGTCGTTTTGAAAAAATATTTGCGCAAGCAAATCCAAAAGATCTACGAGGATTATTGCCAAAAAAGCCTCCTGTTAATTGGGCAGAATTGCCCGTAGAGATTCAACGTGAAATGCAAATTATGCATGACAATGCAAGCAGTGAAGGTATTACAGAGAGAACATTGAAAAAGAGGGTTCGACAATACCTTGTTGACCAATTTATCATAGACGAGTGATTTAAATGGCTAAAAAAGACGTAACGAAACCAATCAGCCTAGACCCCCGCGGTGGCCGTCCAAGAGAAAAATGTGTGACGTATATCGAGGGAATTGACCGTATTTTAAACGGTGGACTTCCAATTGGAAACATTGTACTTTTAGCTGGAACTGTAGGTTCTGGAAAGACTACATTGGCTATGGAATATTTGATTAATGGGGCAAAAAATGGAGAAACGTGCTGTTACATCTCGGTTACAGAACCATCATCAAAGATGTTGTCAAATTTACAAACATATGGTTTCTTCGATGATGCCTTAGTCAAAGATGGTCGATTGAATATCTTTGATTTGACTGTTATTAACGACAGATTAGGTGTTGAAAGATTAGATGGAACTTATACTTCAAAAGATATGGAAGCCTTGCTAGGTGCGTTTGAAGATATTGTAGATGAATTGGGAGTTACAAGACTAGTTATTGATTCTATTACTGCAATTTGTTACCAATTACCAGACAGAGGAAGTATTCGTAACTTCATATTTAGATTGAGTCAGTTCTTGAGTACATTCGGATGTACGACTATGTTAATTTCAGAAACTGTGGTTGATTCCAACACTCAAACCTATTCTATATTCGGAGTTGAAGAAGCTGTTGCTGATGGTGTGATTCTTATGGGTAATATCATAAGACAAGGAGATTTATTGAGAAGTTTACAAGTTGTTAAAATGCGTGGAACTAAACATTCTCGTGCTAGACATCTTATTGAATTAACTCCTGTTGGATTGGCTGTTGTTCCTCTCCTCAAATGGGGACAAGATGGAGGACAGGCGTTTACATGAGCATTAAAGATACTGCTCAATCTATTATCAAAAGTATCAACGATGGAGATACATTAACCAGTGTTAGTTTAAGTGCAGAAAATTTTCACGAAGACACGGTAAAACTTGTTACTGTATTGGTTGGTAAAAAATTAGGTGGAATCTATGTTACTACTTCTAGACCTTCATCCCATATTAGGGCTGAATTGGAAGAAGCTGGAGCTGATTTATCTGATTTATATTTTGTAGATCTTGTATCTATGACTGTTGGAGGAAATACCTCTGATGCTCGAACTTTATTCATTGAATCTCCAACTATGTTGGAATCTATTCTTTTGAATATTACTCTCTTGGAAAGACGTTTAAAATCAAAGCGAAGATTTGTTATCTTTGATTCTGTAAATGGATTAAGTATTTATTCTGAACCAAAAGTTTTAAGAGAATTTATTAATGTTTTAGGAAATTCTATGAGAATTAAAGAAATTTACAGTATGTTAATGACTGTAAAAGAGCAAACAAACGAAGAATTAGAATCTGCATTAAACTTATTATCAGATAACATGTTAGGTGAATAATTATGGCACAGAAAATAGTTTCAACTGGAATCGAACGTTTAGACGAGGCATTGATTGAGGGTAAGGGTGTCGTACTAGGAAGTTCTATCTTAATCGGAGGCAGTTCCGGTTCCGGAAAAGAATTATTATCAAAACAATTTGCCTCTGCAGGCGTTGGATCTGAAACTGTCGTATATTTTTCAACTGATGAAACTTCAGATGAACTTATTGATATTTTTGAACAATACCGCTGGGCTACTGACTTGCGTATTGTTAATGTAGGAACTCAATATTTCGAAAAAGTTCTATCTCGTGAATTGCAAGCTTCTCGTTTCAAACAAGAAGGTCTTTCAGTATCTGAATTAAGAAATTTAGGATCATACGGTTCAACGTCTGATCAAATTAATTTCGTAGCTGATATGGTTTATGAAATTTCTAAATTAAAAGCACCTTTCCGAGTTGTTATTGATTCATTAGATTTCTTTTTACAATACTACAATCCTTTGGAAGTCTTATCTGCTGTAAGGACAATTAAAGAATATGCACAAGCAAATGGCGGTACTGTGATGTATACCATTTCTGATGGTGCGCATGAACAAAAAATTCACAGCCAACTTGAAGCTATTTGTGACTTAGTCATTGAGCTGGAAGTTGGAAGAATGGCTGCTGAGTTTGAAAACCGTTTAATTATCAAAAAGATTCGAAATCATCCTGAGAAAGCTGCTGTTATGATTTATGCAGTAACAGACAGTGGATTAACTCCTGAGATGATTACTCGTGTCGCTTGATGATAGTTCAAAACTAGATTTAAACGATATAGATCGAGTGTTCGCATTGTGGGTAGCTTTAGTAATTCTGTGGAATTATGGATATCCTAGTGCAGAACCAATCTATGATGTGTTGATTGCGATTAGCTTATTCTTTGTCGTTAAGCTAATTCGTATTAAACTTTAAAATCAATTTGTCGAGTTATAGCTAAATAGTCTCTATTTTATTGATTAGTATGGACTGGTTGAATTTATTAGGTAAAGGGTTGTTTTCTGGAGCTGTGATTGTTGCTGCGAGCGAAATTGCCAAGAAATCCACAATATTCGGCGCATTGGTAATTTCACTACCTCTTGCGAGTATTATGTCTATGACTTGGTTATATAATGATACAAAAGACAAAGCTGAAGTTGCTGATTATGCTGAAAGTATTCTTTGGTTAGTTATTCCATCGATGATGCTGTTTATCGCTCTTCCAATATTGCTAAGACGTGATTGGGAGTTTGAAGCTGCAATGGGTGCTGGAATTGCATTGACAATCGTCGCCTATGGTGCAGGCATTGGCCTTGCTAAATATTTTGGGAATGTCTCGTAACTATTTAGATAAT
>DAEH01000015.1 GCA_002497685.1 Euryarchaeota archaeon UBA169 | reverse complement strand
GACAGGCAAGATAATCCTAGATTACACGGTATTGTAAAGAAAATAGCAGATTTAAATGGTCTTCCAACTCCACGAATCGCAATCGTTCCGTCCTCTACTCCTAATGCATTTGCAACAGGTCGTAACCCACAAAATGCAGTAGTAGCAGCAACAACAGGGATAATGTCGATACTTGATGATCATGAATTAGAAGGAGTCATGGCTCATGAAATGGCCCATGTAAAGAATAGAGACACTCTAGTCATGTGCGTAGCTGCAGTGATTGCGGGTTTCATATCTTTTGCAGCTAGAATGATGATGTGGAATAGTATGTTTGGTAGAAACAGAAATGTACATCCTGCTTTACTTATTGTAGTAGCAATAACTGCACCTCTTGCAGCTTTCTTACTTCAAATGGCAGTATCACGATCTAGAGAATATCATGCAGATGCTACAGCAGCTAAATTGACAAATAAGCCATGGGCTTTGATTAGTGCACTGAAAAAATTAGAATGGGAGAATCATCGAAAGCCATTGGATTGCGGTTCACCTAGTAATGCAGCATTATGTATTGCAAATCCTTTGCGAGGTGGCGATTTTTTCGTAAATATGTTTTCCACCCATCCTCCAATGGAAAGAAGAATTAAGGCATTGGAAAAGTTGTGAAACAAGCATCTTTAGTTATTATCGGAGATGAAATTCTTTCGGGTAGAACTGAAGATAAAAATTTAGCATATCTTGCAAGATGGTTGGTTAAATTGGGAATTTCACTATCGGAAGTTAGAGTTGTTTTAGATGATGAAGATGCAATAATTAGTGCAGTAAACTCACTAAGAAAAAAATATGATTATGTTTTCACAACTGGCGGAATAGGTCCAACACATGACGACATCACAACAGAATGTATTGCAAAAGTTTTTGGAGTTGAAGCAAAAATAGATGATGGTGCATTAGAAAAAATGGAGAGTTATTTTGAGGGTAAAGAATTAACAGAACCTTTACTCAAAATGCTCCGCATCCCTGAAGGTGGAGAATTAATCTACAGTCCAGTAACAAAGGCTCCAGGATACAAAATAGACAATGTGTTTGTCATGGCAGGTATTCCAAAGATAATGCAAGGTATGTTGGAAGGAATGTATGATTATCTTGAATCAGGAGATGTTGTTAATTCGCGTTCACATGAAATATTAGTTGGGGAAAGTTTTTTTGCTGAAGAATTAGCAAATATTCAACATCAGTTTTCAAATGTATCTGTAGGCAGTTATCCATTTTCTAGAGATGGAGTTTATGGTGCAACAATTGTGTTGAGATCATCAAATGATAGCGCGCTTGATTCATGCGAGAAACTAGTGTTAAATTTAATTAATAAATTTTAGTTATTCTTCTTCAGATTCATCACTATCATCATTGAGGGCCATAGCTGAAATTTCTCCATCATTTGATTTGTTTTCAGTATGATTTGAAAGTCCGGTTTGTTTAGCCCAAAGAACTAAAATACTCGGTAGAACCCAAACAGATGATAAGAATGAAAACAAAATTGTTAACGCAGTGATTGTACCAAATTGTTGCATTGGAGCTAATATTGATTGAGATAAAACGCCAAATGATAAAATAGTAGTCATTGCAGCACCAAATAATGAGAATCCAGTATTCTTTACTGTGTTATTAACTGCCTTTTCTAAAGAATGATGTTCTTCAAGTTCTTCTATAAATCGGTGTGAAATATGTATTGCATAAGTAACACCTAGTCCTATTGTCAATGCTCCGATTAGTGTAGTCATCACATTGAGTGTATATCCAATGACTACCATAGTTCCAAGAATCCATGTAAGGACTAATAAAACCGGAATTATAGTTAAAACACCTAGCATAGGTTGCCCATCGTTAAACCAGAAAACAGCAGTCAGTACTAAAGTTGACAATACAATAGTATACAAAATTGATTGAATCATAGTGGCAGTAATAGTGTCCATCACAACCATAAATATTGGAGGTTGACCAGTTGCTACAGCATTTATTTTACTACTGGTTTCAATGTCTTCAAGTGGTTTCATATCTTTATTCAATTCATCGCTAACTTCAACATAGAATACATTTTTTGATTTAGTTGTAACCATAATATAAGAAACAGTATATTCACTAGTTTCTTCATCATAATAAATGAAGTTCTTAATCATTGAAGGTTGATTGATACCCTCTCCAATGAATAGCCAGTCAAGTAGTTCTTTTACATCAGCATCAGTGTCAGGCACTCCATCGCTATTTTTATCTTTTGAATTAAATAATTCAGCAAAAGTAGCATTATAGAAATAACCCGATTCGTTAGATGCTAAATTCCTCATTCCATTTAGTGCTGAAAAGACTCCATTAGGATCTCCAGAAATGTATGTGTCATCAGTTAGAAGTTGTGTTTGAGTGTCATTTATAGCTTGGAAAACTGCGTTAGTAGCTAAATTTTCTCCGCTAATATAAATAAAAGAAACTTCACCAGCAGAAGCACCAAAATTATCCTGATAATAATTAAATTGTTTTACAATTTCTAGTTCTTGTGGCAAAAAGTCTTCAGCATTAAATTCAGATGAAATTTGGCTTCCTCCGTATCCTGCAACAATAGTTAATACTACGAAGAATGCGATAGTTTTTTCAGGATATTTTAGAGCTAAAATTGATCCAATACTCATAAATTTATCAGATATCGCATTACTTTCACTACCTATTTTCTTAGCCTTAATAATATCAATATTTGTTTGCGATAATACCTCTTTACCGTTGCTCTTGTAGTATCTATCAATAACTATTCTACAGGCAGGTAAGAAAGTTACAAAGATAATAAACGCAGATAAAATTCCCAGTCCAGTTTGAATTCCAAATTCTTTTATTGGAGTTATTTCAGATGATAAGTTTGAGAAGAAACCAATCATTGTAGTGACTGTAGCAAATAAGAGTGCGGAGCCTACTGAAACAATAGAAATCTGATTGGCTTTATCTATGTCTCCATCTTCAACAACTCCCTCTCGATATCTCATTGTAAGGTGAATTCCATAATCAACACCTAAACCAATCAGTAAAATGGGTATAATCGTTAGAAAAAAGCTAGGCTCAAAATCAAGTATAACGCCAAAAGCAAATGTCCAAATTATAGAAATGAATAATGAAACAAGTGTTAATGCCATATCAATTCCAGATCTAAATGTAAGATATAGGACTAGCAATATGAAACCAAAAACAAAAGGCATGAGACGACTTCCAATATCTTCTTCAAATTTGGAATTAATTTCAGCGTCCATTGCACCCTGGCCTAGGGAATAAGCACTAGTACCAACGAATTTATTTTCTCGATGATTCATAGTAATAGTTCCCATGACATTTTCTACTTTGGCAACTCTTTCTAACGCCTGAACTGAGTTCTCACCTTCACGGTTACTATTATCTAAAATTAGTGTGATTATAGTAGCCTTAGCAGTATTTCCCTCTTCATTAAATTCACCGAGCAGTTGCATAATTGCAGCTGACGCATAGGGATCTTCCATTGCATTCTTCAGTGCCTCTTTTATTTCATCATCACTTTTTCCTTCATAAAGAGTTTTTAGTTCAGATAAATTTTCACCACTAATATTGAATTGTGGTGCTAACATATTAGGTAAGGAAACAATACTGTTTGTGTTTACTTGTTGATCAGTCAAACTATTAGAAACGTCAGTATCTTCTGTAAATGCTATTTCAAGTTCTATTATGTCCACAAATGTTGACGAAGATAAAACATCATCAGACTTTATTAGCGTTACAACTTTATATTCAGTGCTAAATTTTTCACCAATATCGGTCATCGCATCCACGACTTCATTTTCAGGAATAAATCCAGATTGGCTAGGGTCTCCAGCAGGAGGTGCTGTAACTAAAACAGTAAACATAATAGCCGTAATTATTATTATAGCTCCGATAACTGTAAACGGATTCTGGTTTATTTTCTCAGCGACACTTTCTAGTTGTTGCATAATTTAGCTT
>DAEH01000060.1:7217-9638 GCA_002497685.1 Euryarchaeota archaeon UBA169 | reverse complement strand
TTCGAATCGTGTGTTTTGTCCATTACATCCATCCTAATTGTTTTAAGTCATCTATAGGCTCTTGAAAAGAGCAACTGCCGAAAGAAATTGCAGTATTATTTCGACTTAGTTCTATAGCTTCCTTTGTAATTTCAAATCTTGAGTCGCGATCATCGCCTACTTTCCATACCATTTTATCCTCTAAGAATTCAAAATCAGACTCATTCTGACAATCAATCATATGAGACAATAATATAAACATTCTGAATTTCTCTTGTTCATTTTCAGGTTTCGGGAAAGTGGAAGCAAAAGCACTTGCAGCGAACATATTGATGAACCCATGCATTTCAGTATCATATTCTTTAGAATGATGTCGAATTGGATGATGTAGCCCTGCAGTAAATTTGAGTGGAACTTTATGCATGCTACAATTCTGTATCATGGCAGCAACTTGTTCTACAGAAGGAAATGCGTCTTTTACAATTCCCCCACATCTTAATTTTATTCCAGTATTTTTTAATGTTGAAATCATTTCAATAGAAGGTGTAATTTTAGCATCCCAATCACCTTCATCTTCATTTGTAGCATAATTAATTCCAACATAAGGTAATTCTGGAAATTCGTGATAATGTTCCAAATCATTTGAATTCAGTAAATCTACAATAGTGGACATTGTTTTCTTTGAAGGTGAGTTTGAAGGTAATTTTGTTTCTATAACTTCAATTGAAATTTTCCCTTTATGTTTTTCTCTATAATCATTGATAAGCTTAACTTCTTTTCTCGTTTGTTCTAGAAACTCTTTATCGGAAGTACTTGTTCCGCCTAGAACGGATAATCTTACCAATCCACTTTCTTTAAATTTTGGAATAAATTGTTCTAAATCATTCAATTGAGAAATAGGTATGATGAATCGTCCTAGAATCCATTTTTTAGTCTCATTACAATGGGAAATATATTCCTCGACAGCTTCATTTAAAGGCAATTTTGCAGGAGGGAAAAGTCCGGCATAATCTATCAAGCCATTCATGAACTTTTGTAGACTATCTTTCATTAAATTTATTCGCCTAAGGCGTCTTTGTAACCTTCGCCATCTAACCAAGATTTTGAATAATTTGGATCTTCTACATTCAATGCATACTTAGCTACTTTCAGAGGATAATGAGTGTCTACCATCACAGCTAATTCATCGGTCCATTTTGCACCTATTGAAGCTTCATATTTACCAGGATGAGGTCCATGAGTCAATCCATCTGGATGCAAAGTCATCGACCCAAATTCAACTCCTTTCCTAGACATAAATTCCTTTGAATCATAATAGATAACTTCATCAGACATAATATTGGCATGATTGTAAGGTGCCGGTATTGCATTTTTATCGAAATCAAAAGGCCTTGGACAGAATGAGCAAACAACAAATCTATCACTGGCAAATGTTTGGTGAACCGGTGGAGGTTCATGGATTCTGCCTACAATAGGTTCAAAGTCATGAATACTGAAGGCAAATGGATAGTAATAGCCATCCCAGCCAACTACATCACAGGGATGGTGGCCCAGTGTAACTTCAGTGAAGCGGTTCCTTTGTTTTACAATAATTTTGAATTCACCTTTCTCATCATGAGGCACTAGTTCATCTGGCCCTCTAAAATCTCTTTCAGAGTATGGACTTCTTTCAATTATTTGACCGAATTCATTTCTGTATCTTCTCGGAGTTCTTACTTCTCCAGGCGATTCTACAATTAAAAGGGAATGTTTTTCATCGTTCATTACATACCGGTGTAAAATCCCTCTTGGAATGACTAGATAATCTCCAGAAGAATATTTCATATTTCCATAAGCAGTCTCCAGTATTCCACTTCCTTGACTAACATAAATTATCTCGTCACCTTGGGCATTACGATAATAATAGTCATCATTTTTATCAGGATAACACATCATCATTACAACGTCATTATTGAACAGGAAAGGTTTTCTGTCCATAATTGCACTTCCACCTTTGTCTGCTCTATTAGTGTAAAAATGCCTCATTCTTAGACTCTTATCGTCATCTTCTTCTAGAGTAAAACTTCCTATTTCTTTTGTTGATAGAACCTCAGTAGGTGGATAAATATGGTAAAGAAGTGATGAAGGTCCTACGAATCCTTTATTTCCTTTCAATTCTTCATGATAAATGTTTCCATTATCGTCTCTAAATACAGTATGCCTTTTCTTTGGCATTTTTCCTAATTTATGATATCGATGCATTACAAGTTTCCTCTCTCGGCTTGGTGTCTTTCAATTGCTTCAAATAAAGCCTTAAAATTTCCTATTCCAAATCCTTTAGATCCTTTTCTTTGTATAACCTCATAGAATACAGTAGGCCTATCTTCTACTGGTTTTGTGAATAGTTGCAACAAATATCCTTCATCGTCTCGGTCCACCAAAATTTTCAATTTTCTTAGAACT
>DAEH01000060.1:0-6784 GCA_002497685.1 Euryarchaeota archaeon UBA169 | reverse complement strand
CTTTATTGTTTTGATAATGTCACTTGTCAAGAGAGCTATGTGTTGAACACCAGGTCCGTCGTAAAAATCTAAATATTCATCAATCTGCGATTTTCTTTTACCTTCAGCAGGTTCATTTATAGGAAATTTTATTCTTCCGTTATCACTTTCCATTACTTTTGACATAAGTGCAGAATATTCTGTAGCGATATCGTCATCACTAAATGCTTGAATTTGTGAAAAGCCCATTACGTCAGCGTAAAAATTAACCCAATGTTCCATTTTCCCTAGTTCTACATTTCCAACAATATGATCTATGAATTTTAGCCCGACATTGTTACCTTCAACTTTACTTTCTACAAATCCAGGTAAGAAAGGTCCATCGTAATCATCATATGAAATGAAAGAGTGCAAAGTTTCTCCATAAGTGAAAATTGAGGCTTTTGTAACGCTTCCATTTTCATCACTTAATGTTTCAGGTTTGCGCGCACTCTTAGCTCCACGAGCTATACAGGCTTCGTAACATCCTTTCGCATCATCGACATGAAATGCAATATCCTTTACTCCATCACCATGTCTTCGAATATGTTCAGCTAATTCATTATTTCCATTTAATGGAGTAGAGAAAACCATTCTAATCCGTCCTTGCTCCAAAACATAGCTAGCTTTTTCTCTATCGCCAGTTTCTAATCCAGAATAAGCGGTCTGATTGTATCCGAATGCTTTTCTGTAATAGTAGGCTGCTTGCTTTGCATTACCCACATAAAACTCTACGTGGTGTACAGCTTTAAGTGGAACTGGGTCTTTACTCATTATTTTCACATCTCAGGAATAATTATCCTTTGTTAACTATTGCCAAAAAAAGTATCCATTATTAAAGTCTTCTTCAAGAATTATCTTGAAAATAAGTTACCCAGTTGTAATTATACGAAAAGTCAGAAGCAGGGTCATTAGATTCTAAGTTTACTTCCCAATCTCCTACCATTTCACCTTCGCTTGTTTTGTATTCAATATATTGTTGTTGATTATTTCCCAGATTATAGCTTTCTTCGAATACTACTCCAGTAGGTGATGTAATTGTAACAGTAACATCAGATCCAATTGCAGGAATTCCGCTTTGTCCGGTTAAATTAATGTAAATATTCACATTTTCTACATATGGATTAATCAACGAGGAAACACTTTCGTCATCTCCACCAGCTACATCTCCATCGCCACTTTCTTTATGATCAATACTAATTTCTTGGAATGCTACACTTTGCCGATCTTCAGCATCTTTTGCAGTTAACACTACAAAGTAAAGTCCACCTTGAGACCAATTATGTTCAACACGTTCTCCAACTGCAGTATTTCCATCTCCAAAGTCCCATTCATATGTTATGAAAGCACCTTCAGAGCCAGAGGCATCAAATTCGAAGATCTCGTCACTCCACCCCTTAGTTATTGATGCATCAATATCAGCATTCAATGTCACAGGTTCAGTTCCAACCAGTCTTGGGCCAACCAATTGCCATATGATTAGGAATAGTACTGTAATAGCTAAGAAACTTACGAATCTATCAACAATTTCTTCTTTTCTTTCAGCAGTCATGCTGCTTCTAACTTTTCCAAGCATTCCAGTTACACCATCAGCAAAGATGAAACCTCCATCAAGTGGAACTGCAGGAAGTGCATTGGTCAATCCAACCATTAAATTTAACCAGAAAATCCAATAAAATGAATTAGCTAAAATCCAGAAGGCACTATCAGGAATAATTCCTACAATACCAGTAGGTGAGAAAAGAGCAGTAAAATGTTCAGGGAATGGTTGTAATTTTTGGAAAGGTAAGGTGATGTATTGCAACATATTGCCTCCAGAGCTTCCAGGATTGGCCAAACTATCTGCAATAAGTTCAGGATTTACTACGGCAATACCCATGAAGCCTTTTCCAGACATCCAAGTTTCATATGAATCAGGATAATATTTCAGATAATAACTCCCTTTATCTGACAAAGTAACTTCGTAAGTTTCAGGATTTCCCTTATTCAAAACCGAAACATTAACGACTTGTCCAGCATATGTTTCATTCATAATATTGGAGAAATCTTCAGAATTGGAGACAACTTGATCATTTACTTCAGTTAGCAACATCCAAGGTTCAAGTCCAGCTTCTCCTCCACCATAATCCAGTACAACATTAGCAGAAAGAACTCCATCGCTCGAAGGTTCCAAAGAGGCAACCATAACAGAAGAAAATAAGAAAGAGAAAATGATTGCAATGACCATATTACTTCCAGGTCCAGCAGCGTAGAGACGCATCCGTTCCCATTTTTTCATACTTTTCATTTGTTCTTCATCAGGTTCTACAAAGGCCCCAACAGGAAAGAAGAACATCAACAATCCCAATGCTTTGATTTTTACGTTAGCAACTCTGCTTAGAATGCCATGACTAAATTCATGAACTACCATAGCGATAACTAATGCTAAAATACCATACCAAAGAGGAATAACCGGATTCAATCCCGGTAAACCAATCATCATTTTTGGCGAAACTGAAGAACTTTTTGGTATTTGCCAAGCCAATGTAGCTTGCCAACATAATAATAAAAACATAAAAATCATAATGAAGAAAACAGTGACAACCCACACATCTCCAACCCTTCTCCAGAAAGGTTTGTTTACAAAGGAAATGTATGTACCGTCGGAAATTTTTTCAATAAACTCTTTACCCCAATCGGTTCTCCACATCATAAATGAGCGGCCCCAGACCAAGTCCATTTTGTATTTTTCTAAGTACCCTTCATTCTCAGCCCATCTAGCTCCGGTTATCCAAGCAATAAGGAATAATGCAAAAGTATACCAGCCTAAGAATAAACAAAAAGTTAGGACTATCAAAAACTGACTATGTCTACGAATATGAACTTCAATTGGCATTCCAGTTAATGTAGGCTCAATTTTTTCTTCTTCCTCATCCACGTATTGTATTCCACACGGGGCTTTATTTAACCTCCATTATGGAGCTCAATGGCCAAGAAGAAAGGTAAACGTGAAGAAGGCTTCACATTTCCAGAATTCGATAAGGATGAATTTCGTCAGAAGGAATTAAGAGATTCTAAGGTCATTTTGTTTGCAGTATTTTATGCAATGGTAATCGCAGTTATTTCCTATTCTCTTGTTAGAATGACAAGTTTAGAAAGATCAATAATGTTGTTTGGTTTTATTGCTCCTTTTGGTTTGATTAAGATTTTACCTTTCATAGTAGATACTAGCGAATTTGAACGAAAGAATTGGTTTGGGCCTATGTTTATGTCGTTTTTAGCTTGGTTAGGTTTATTCATATTATTTTCAAACCCTCCCTTCAATGACATTTCAAATCCTGAATTTGGAGTTAATGAAGTATACATAGAAGAAGATGGTCAATGGAATTTAACCACGGAAATTGATTCAGGCACGCCATTTGTCTTGATTGTTTCTGTAAAAGATAATTGGAATATCGATAATGTTGTAATGAGTGCTAACAAAGGAGGAAGCGGATTTATGACGACAACAGCGATGGTTAAATTAGAATCTGATAATTCGTTTAATATTACAGGAAGTCATAGATATTATTACTATTTTGACAAGGGACTAGATGCTGAAGCTTATTCATTTACTTTTACAGCTGAAGACGAAGAAGGAAATAGTACAATACGAAAAACTAGTATTTCTATAGCTTAGAGTAATTTTTGTTGTATTTCATGTAACTTTTCCAAAGCTTGTAACGGTGTTAAATTCATTAGATCCATTTTCTTAATTTCATCAACAACGGGATTTTCTTTTGTTTTAGTTCTTCCACCAAAATCAGTTGAAAATACAGATTGTACGGGTCCCGCCTTTGAGACTTCAATAGTAGAACCTTCTTCTAAATTATTCAAAACTTTACGTGCCCTTTCAAGAACTTCTTCAGGAACTCCAGCCATTTTTGCAACGTGAATACCAAAAGAAGCATCAGTAGGTCCCTCTGCAACACGATGCATGAGCGTTAACTCATGGCCATCTTCCTTTGCTTGCATGTGGCAATTCACAGACTTATCAAGAATCTTAGAGACATCAGTAAGCTGATGGTAGTGGGTTGCAAACAATGTTTTCACACCTTTCCCAGCATGTAATTGTTCAGAAACGGCCCATGCAAGTGCCAAGCCATCATAAGTGGAAGTCCCTCTTCCAATTTCATCCAGTAAAACCAAACTATTTGGCGTTGCATTTCGTAAAATATTAGCCAATTCTAACATTTCAACCATAAAAGTTGAATGTCCATGAACCAAATCATCGTGAGCACCTACTCTAGTGAATACACGATCAACCATTCCTAACCTTGCAGAAGATGCAGGAACAAAACAACCTGACTGAGCCATTACTGAAATCAATGCAGTTTGACGCATGTAGGTAGATTTACCACCCATATTAGGTCCAGTAAGAATCATTAATTGCCTTTGTTTATTATCTAATTGTAGGCTATTTGGGATGTAACTTCCTTCCCTTAATACTTCAATTACAGGATGTCTTCCATCAGAAATAGATAAGACACCGTCATCAGACATTTCAGGCCTTACATAATTATTAGATTGACTAACTTCAGCCATTGAACATATACCATCAATTTTGGATACAGCCATGGTAGTTGCCTGTAATGACCCTAGGAAATCCATAATCCATTCTCTTAATTCTTTGAATAATTCAGTTTCTAATGCCTGAGATCTTTCATCAGCACGTAAAATAGATGTTTCTTTTTCCTTTAACTCAGGAGTGATGTATCTATCTCCAGCAGCAACAGTTTGCTTTCTGTGATAATGTTCTGGAACCTTACTTGCATATGCTTTTGGAACTTCTAAGTAATAGCCAAATACACGATTATATCCTACTTTAATTTTTGGAATTCCTGTCTTAGTCTTCTCTTCACTCTCTAAAGCAACAACCCACTCTCTGCCGCTACTTGCTCTTGATCTCAATTCATCCAATTCTTTAGAATATCCTTTTTTGAATATTCCGCCATCTCTTAACACAAGAGGCGGTTCTTCAACGAGAGCTTCCTCTAATTTTTTCGAAACTTGCTTGTGCGTATCTATTGATTTTACTAATCGTTTCATTAGTTTTGATTTTAGAGGTTCTTCACTGAGGAATTGCTTCAAATCTTTCAATGTATTCAAACTAGTTCTTAGACTGTCCAGATCTCTTGGCGATATTGAACCGTGTCCTAATCTTGAGACTAAACGTTCAACGTCCTGAAATCCTTTCAATATATCTTTTATTTCTCGACGGCTGAGTGTATTGTCAAATAATTCTTGAACCGCTTCATGCCTTTCATTTAATTTTTTCAAATCATATAGTGGTCGAAGTAACCAATCTTTCAATTTTCTTGACCCTCCTGCGGTAGATGTTTTGTTTAAAATTGCAAATAAAGTATCTTTAGAAGAATCTCCAATAGTTTTAACAATTTCTAAATTTCTTAGAGTTACAGCATCCAATGTCATTGTTTTTGCTTTGACAAGTAACGAAGGAGGTCTGAGGTGTGGCAAATCACTGAATTGAGTATCTTTAACATAAGATAAAATTGCTCCAGCAGAAGTAATCGCCATTGGATATGTATTCAATTCAGAAACACTTCCAAATCGTTCTTCAAGGATTTTCTTAGCTACAGGATACGTCCACGATTCAGATTCTCTTGGTGTAGTATGTACGCCCATTGCTAACATCCAGTTTGAAATATTTTCATTTCCACCAGGAATTATAACTTCAGCAGGAGAGTATCTTGCCATTTCAGATTCTAAAGCTTCTCTATCTTTGAATTGAGCTGTTGAAAATTCCCCAGTAGAAATATCCATTATAGAAAACCCTAGTCCGTCATCAGTTTCATTAATTGCAGCTAAGAAATTGTTAGATTTACTTAGCATAGATCCTTCTACAACGGTTCCAGGACTAACAACTCTAGTAACTCCTCTTCTTACCAATCCTTTAGCGCCTTTAGGATCCTCTAACTGCTCGCATATTGCAACACGATGCCCTTTCTTGATTAATTTAGTAAGGTAATTATCTAAAGCATGATATGGAACTCCAGCCAAAGGTATTGGATTATCAGAATTCTTGTCACGTGCAGTAAGAGAGATATCCAAATCTTTTGCAACGATTTTAGCATCATCGCCAAACGTTTCATAAAAATCACCCATTCTAAATAAGAGGATAGAGTCAGGATTTTCTCGTTTTATGGCGTGATACTGGCGCATCATGGGAGTTGACAAGAAGTAGGGAATAGCATGGTTGTTTTAGATGTTTTGCTAAGTTGAAGGATTAACTTAATTAAACACATTGACACGTTTTAGTTATGTCAGCTTCAAAGAAGTACACTAATTCACTGGTGAACTCCACAAGCCCTTATCTTTTGCAGCATGCACATAATCCAGTAGATTGGTATCCTTGGTCTCAAGAAGCTTTAGACATGGCTAAAGAGCAAAACAAACCAATTCTTTTGAGTGTTGGATATTCAGCATGTCATTGGTGTCACGTAATGGAAAAAGAATCTTTCGAGAACGAGGGCACTGCTAAATTGATGAATGAGTTTTATGTTAATATCAAAGTAGATAGAGAAGAAAGACCTGACGTTGACGAAGCTTACATGTCTGCAACTCAAGTCATGAATCAAGGTCAAGGAGGTTGGCCAATGACAGTTTTCTTGACTCCTGATTTGAAACCATTCTTTGCAGGAACTTATTTTCCTCCAAAAGATGCGTATGGAAGGCCTGGTTTTCCGACTTTACTTTCTAGTCTTGCTGAATTGTGGCATAAAGATCA
>DAEH01000037.1:5560-5778 GCA_002497685.1 Euryarchaeota archaeon UBA169 | reverse complement strand
TTACTCAAGATTGCATAAGCTGCAGGTGAGGTAGGCATGTTTGCACCTTCAGAAATAGCCATACATCCATTCTTAACCAAATTTGTAGCACCTTTCTCTTCAATTTCATTCTGAGTTGCACTTGGTAAGGCAATATCACAAACTTCTCCCCATGGGCGTTTACCTTCATGATATACAGCACCAGGATATTCTTTCACATATTCCTTTATTCTTCCTCT
>DAEH01000037.1:1701-5237 GCA_002497685.1 Euryarchaeota archaeon UBA169 | reverse complement strand
TCTTCCTCTATGATTATTTTTAAGATCCATAATCCAAGCTAATTTAGATTCATCAATTCCATCCTTATCAAAGATGTAACCGCCTGAATCAGACATTGTAATTACTTTACCACCATAATACAAAACTTTTTGGGCACAAAATTGAGCTACATTTCCACTACCTGAAATTGCACATGCCTTGCCTTCAATACTTTCTCCCTTTGAAGCAAGCATTTCCCTTAGGAAATAAACTTGTCCATACCCGGTCGCTTCGGGTCTAATTAGAGAACCTCCCCAACCATACCCCTTACCTGTTAGAACACCTTCCCATTTTCCTGTAAGACGCTTATATTGTCCAAACATGTATCCTATCTCTCTTCCACCAACACCAATGTCACCTGCTGGAACATCAACATTAGCTCCAATATGACGATAAAGTTCAGTCATAAATGATTGACAAAATCTCATTACCTCAAGATCGGATTTACCTTTAGGATTGAAATCGCTTCCGCCCTTTCCACCACCTATTGGTCGTGTAGTCAAAGCATTTTTCAAAATTTGTTCAAAACCTAAAAACTTGATAATTCCAAGATTTACACTTGGATGAAATCGAAGTCCACCTTTGTAAGGACCTATTGCACTGTTAAATTCTACTCGCATTCCTCTATTAACTTGAACTGCGCCATTATCATCAACCCATGGAACTCTAAAAGATATTACTCGCTCAGGCTCTGTAAGTCTTTCTAGGATATTTGCATCTTTGTATTCTGGATGCTTTTCAAAAACAGGTTCAAGAGTTTCCAAAACTTCCCAAACTGCTTGATGGAATTCAGGTTGATCTGGATCTCTAATTTTAACTCTATCAAAAGATTCTTTGACATAGCTCATGTATATTACGTTTCATAGAACTGAGTCTATAAAGATATCTATATCATTTCAGATATTACAAGGCTAGATTCAGCATCATTTTTTACTGTTTTAATTCTAAAAACAAAAAGTTACCGCTGAAATAATTTCTATTTTGCCAATGAACCCATAGGGTCCCATGGTGGCAAACTAATTGGTTCAGCTTTGTACAAATCCATTAGCTTCTTAGTTAGATGCTTCTTATGAATAACTACTTCATACATGAATTGATCAAACCAAGGATCTGTCATTATGTCAAAGCCTTTCTCTCCATGATCTGGACC
This sequence comes from Euryarchaeota archaeon UBA169, assembly GCA_002497685.1. Classification (GTDB taxonomy): domain Archaea; phylum Thermoplasmatota; class Poseidoniia; order MGIII; family CG-Epi1; genus CG-Epi1. The sequence goes on along the minus strand of DAEH01000037.1, from coordinate 4,068 downwards.
CCAACTATTCTCGACTCTCCATTTGATAGGTTTATTATCCTTCAAATCAACTCCAGTGAATAACATTGCATGAGTCATGACACTATCTCCATACTCTAATCGTTCTGATTTACTCATTCCAAAAGAAGTACCATAGAATTTATCAAACTCAAAAAGGCTTGTATCCATTACTCCGAATTGCCTTGTGAAGAACTTACCAACATCACAACCAAACCAGACTGGATCGTCTGACTTAATTGATTTAATTGTATATTTCTTTAATTCTTCATTTTCCAAATTTAAATATCTAATAATATTTCCGCCATATACATTGCCCAAATAATCAACTGTGTACGTCTTGTTGTAATCTGTGAATGGTCTTGGATCATTAATCAAGCAAACAAAATCATTCAAGTCGATATCAACATGCTTTTTGAAAAATGTCTGTGGAGTTAAGTCTGTAAACCTACGGAATTTTTCCTTCTTATCAGTTATAGACCAATCAAATTTTTCAGGAGGTGTACCCAAACTTATACACAACATTTGGTAAATTTCGGATAACATATCCTCTTTAATTTTCGAAACTTGAGATTTAGTTTTACCTTCAGATATAGCAAAACGTAAATCTTTTGCAAACTCGCGAAGCTTTCTCGTTATCAATTTATTCATTTGTGAGGAATTACTACTGTGATAACTCTCAGCCATCACTTTTTTGGGAACTGTACCATACTTCATCAGTAAATTTACAAACATATCCCATTGACCACCATCCTGTATTGGACTGTCAAGCAAATGCATAATTAACCTGGAATCTGTAGGTTTATCTGAAGTTTCAATAATGTTTTCTAAGAAATAATTAGCCTTTTCCAATTTATCATAAAACATAAAATAGTTCTGCGAGAATTCAAAATCTTTAATTTTATACTTTCTACCAAGATAAATGCGCAATAAATTCAAACCTGCAAATCCCCAACATCTGCCACTTCTTTTTTGGCTTGTTGCTTTCATTTCACCAGTAACTTTATTAGAAAAAGTATGATCTATTTCCCTAAAAGATTCCCAATTCATTGCTACTCTACGTACATCGGTACGTGTAGCTGCATTCATTGAAATTCTAGCCTGTGAATCTGAACTAAACTTTTTCAAGTATTTACTAACATTTGCTAAGGTAATTTCCTTTCCCATACTTATTCATTAAGTGCCCAATAATAAATGTAACTAGTCAGAAGGTAAACGAGGAATCATCACTTTCCTCCATATCGGAGTTATCACACAGGGCCACCAAGAAGCATAGTAACCCCAACGTAAAGTTGGAGTATTTTTATGAGGCCTTAATTTCCAAAAAGGAACTCCCTCATCTAAATGATGATCTGAGTGCCGGGTTAATTCAAGTAAACTCCATCTAGACCACCTAGCCTCTGTATTCCATGCATGTTCAGGCTTAAAACGCCCCTTACCTCTTCTCAAACCCCAATGTCTAATATAATTAACATACTCAAGTGTCAGAATAGAAACGAATGAAGCGATTAACCAACCCATTGCTAATGGAACTCCATCAAAATAACCTAAGTATCCAGGAACAAAAACTATGCTAACTAAAGTTCCTATCTGCAACAACAAGCCTTGATAGGAAGGATTACTGAATCCTGTTTTTCCCTTAGAATTATGTATATTTACTGACGATATAAATTGACCAGGAATTGTTCTTAACCAAAAATACCAAAGACTCTCACCTTCTGCAGCACTTGCAGGATCTTTTTCAGTAGCTACCCACCTGTGGTGATTGTAATTATGCTCAGTAGTAAAATGTAAATAATTTACACTAAATAGTAACATTCTAGATAACCACCAACTTGGACTGCGAGGCCTAGTATGCCCCAGTTCATGTGCTGTAACTATGGCTGATGCAGCTGCACTAAGTCCTGTAGATAATGCACCTATTACAAGCCAGACAGTCATTCCTTCATTAAAAGCAAACCAAAAAAAAGTCCCCATAACAAACAATTGCAAGATTCCATGAACCCACAATAATACTTCGAATGGAGTACCTGAAGCTCTTGGTGGGTGCGGAACTTGAGTTTCTCCCATGATAATATCTAAAATTGGAGCTATAATCCATATGAATATTACTCCCATTGCAGCATAAATTGGATCATAAACTCCTAGTAAATTTCCAGATATTACGAGAAAAGGTGATATCAAACCAAGTAGATGATATGCCCAAGGCTCGGGTTCAATGATAGCGGGGTTACTCATCATACAGGCAAAGAATATGGGTTAATTAACTAATCGCTTCTAATTGAACTATTGAATTCGATATTTGTGCAACATATCATAAATTTCAGAACAATTTTCGTAAAGTTCCATATATTTGCCAGGAATAACTTC
>DAEH01000037.1:0-1500 GCA_002497685.1 Euryarchaeota archaeon UBA169 | reverse complement strand
ACAGGCAAAGAATATGGGTTAATTAACTAATCGCTTCTAATTGAACTATTGAATTCGATATTTGTGCAACATATCATAAATTTCAGAACAATTTTCGTAAAGTTCCATATATTTGCCAGGAATAACTTCTTGCTTTTTCCTATATGAATTAAATCCGGTAGAATTAATAACGTTTTTATACCAATATTCTGCCCAAATACCATCTGTATCTCTTTGACCCTTAGACCAACTAAGCATCTCTTCTGAAAACACTACGCCGATTCTTTCACAAAATTTACCGAGAATTTCTCTAGGATTAAGTAAGACATCTTTAGCATCTATAACTGGCGGAACCTCTCCTGAGATTTTCTTGACATATTCGAAGATGTCATATTGTTCTTCAAGGCCAAGTAAATGCATACTCAAATTGGGATGAACTTTACTATATGAAATAATCATGTCTTTTGGATCTCTAATCAAAAAACAATTAACTACATTTTCCATCCATTTTCTGTCAATTGATGGTAATAAATGATGAGTGATGTGCTTTTGGTAATGAATTGAACAATCTAATTCGGTATCTGAAATCAGCCCATCGGCTACAATGCTATCATCAATTTCTCCCTCTTCAATTATTTCCTTCCTTCCTGGATGATCTACATCAGTTTTACTAAGATAATATGGATAAAAGGGTTCATCAATAACAAACGTATCAGAGCGACTTTCCCATGAACGCATCATTGCAGTAGAAATGTTACGCGGTCCAGACCACATAGCTATACGTATCATTTGTTACTCTCGGATTCAATTAAATCATGATAAAGTTTTTGCAATTTTCCAACTACTGAGTTTGTACTAAGAACATTAATATCATGATCATCAATTTCATAAATAGGAATTATGCCGGCAAAAGTGCCAGTAACAAAGGCTTCATCAGATTCATAAACTTCAGTTAATGTAAAATTTTTCTCATATATTGGGATAGAATTTGACTTGCAAATATCAATAACATTTTTTCTAGTTATCCCTCCTAAACAATATTTCCCAGTTGAAGTCCAAACTGCTCCTGATTTTACAATAAAGAAATGTGTAGAATTACAGGTAGAAACATATCCATGTGGATCTAACATTAGGCCTTCATCACCACCTTTTCTTTTAGCCTCAATGCATGCTTGAATACAATTGAATTTACTCAAACTATTGATCCTATGATCTTGAATATTTTCACTACCTCTTATTGTATTTACTGAAACTAGTCTAAGTCCAGATTTCTGAACAACTGGTGAAGGTAATTTATATTCTGGAATTACAACAATGGATGGCTTTGAAATTGTAAAACTTGGATCTTGATATGGCGTTGATTTAATTCCTCTAGAAACAATTAGCCTCAAGTGAACACCTGTAAACATTTCATTTTTGATTATTGAGTCATATAATATTTCAGTTATTTCTCCCAAGGTTTTACCCAAATCCATATCTATCTGGGAAGCGCCCCAGAATAATCTTTCAAGATGCTCTTCC
>DAEH01000022.1 GCA_002497685.1 Euryarchaeota archaeon UBA169 | reverse complement strand
TGGGCAATTAAAGAAAATATTATAGATCAATAATTACAATAGTTGTGTAACTTCTTCAACTGAACGAAGCTCTTGGAAATAAATTTGTTCTATTGAGTCATACATCTCTTCATCATCCTTGATTAAGGCGAGAACGGCCTCATAACCTTCTGCTGCTTTCTGCTCTGTTTTAAGTGCTTCTTCTAACATTAATCTATAGTCGGTTGTATGAACTATTTCGGTTGAATCTCTATCTGTTACTGCTGTTCCACCTAGTTTAACAATTGCTAACCTAACCATTTCTGCGTGGGTATGAGATTCACTAGCTTCTTCATCAAAAAAAGGCTTTAGATGAAGCCTATGAATTCCCTTAACGTATGCTGAGTAGTGTGCATAAAGGGCTGCTGCACGTAATTCCCAGCCAAGTCCACCGTTTAACTTTTCGATTAATTTAGCATTCGACATAACATCTCACCGATAGTTGGGATAAAAAAACTTAGCTAAGCATTTAGTTTGAAACGTCCATTAACGAGGTTGGACAGGTAATGTGGCCGTTCTTGTCATAATTATCTTCTGTTTCAGCTTATCATCAAAATTAATATCTATGTCACTTGCTAAGTTAGAAAAATCGTAATTTGAAATTGAAAGAACTGAAATATCTTCCTTAATTATTTCAGTGAGATTTGAAGAATCATCTCCGTACAAAACCCAACCTACACTCTTCGTTTTTTTGTTAACTCCGGCTAATTTAAGAGCCTTTGAGATTTGTCTTTGAGCTGTTAAAAAAAGTAAAACCTCGGTAGATTTGTCTTTAGAAAGGTTAAAACCATTTTTATGTGATGAAAGTGATAAAGAAGCTGCCTGACGTAAATGCTCAATTCCACAAATACTCTTTGAGTCAATTATGGCTAGATTTGGACTTACAAAAGATAAGATAGAATCTAAATTATTTATCTTCAAATGACCGCAACCTACTGTTAGTTCCACAAAAACTAATCGACAGAGGAGATTATATAACAGGTAGCGTGGTCTGAAAAATGGAGTGTTATTATGAGCGCTGAGTTAGAGGAAAAAATCGCACAGCTTGAAAACAGCCTAGGTCAAGAACAACAAAGACTAGAGAAATTATGGGATGCCTATGAACAGCAGGAAAAAGACTTGAATGCATCTTTAGATAGAATTAATTATTTGGAATCTGACATTGAAACTAGGCAGACCATGATTACTTCACTACAAGAATTGTTAACTGAAAGAGATGCAAAACTTCGTGAACTTGAAATTCAAAGGCAGAGGCAAAGTAAAGTAGCTGCTGAGTATGAGCCTAAGATTAAAGAAATGCAAGGTATCATAGAAGATCAAACTGAAAAATATGAACGATTATTATCTATAACTCAAGAAATGGAAGACGAACTTGATTTGGCAAGACAATCTCTACATGCAAGAGATGGTTGGTTCAATGCAAATATTAGTAGCTTAGAATCGGTCTCCGAAATAATTAAGGAATGGAGAAATATACAAGGTGGGAGATTCCCTGAGATTAAAGAAGCAAGTGGACCTGGCGGTGGCAAAAGTGCCTTCGTTTCCTCTGTGGCAAAAATAAAAGGACTTGGTGCAGTAAAAGCTGAAAATTTGTATGATGCTGGATTCCACACTGTCGATGATTTAAAAAGTGCATCTACTGAGGATATTGCAAGCGTAGTTGGATTTACAAATTTAAGTGCAAGTAAAGTAGTAAAAGGCGCTAAAGAAATTTAAATATTAAGAAAGTTTTTGACTACTTCTTGATTTCTAACTTCTGGATGAAATGATATTCCATATATTTCTCTTGCCATGTGCTTAACTGCTTGAATACAGTTTTCACTTGTGGCTAATATTGTGAATTCATTACAATCATTAACTGAGTAATTGTGAAGATTATAGGCCTGAAATCTACCGTCGAATAATTTGTTTGATATTAATGTATTTACTTCAACAAATCCTATTTCAATTTTATCTATTAAGCCACTTATTCCAAATATTGATGTTAAAATTTGCATACCTGAACAAATACCTAGAATTGGTCTGTTAAATTCTTTTAATAAATCATCAAAAAATGGCAACCAATCAACATAAGTAAAATCTTGCATCGAAGTACCACAAATTATTATCTTACTATAATTTGATAATATTTCCTTATTACAATCTTCAAAATGCATTATATCATGCTCAATATCTCCTAATATATCTGAAATAGGAATAACAAATTCGCTATTATTAAGAGTATGAGTACATGTTGAGATTAGTAATATTTTCATATTAATGAGGCCTCCATAATTTCCAATCTACCTGAATAATTTGAATAGTGCTTCCTCGATTGGGAAATTTCTATTTTCTTAGAAAATAAAGGAGCATTTATTACAAATGATTCTATTTCTCCGCCTTCTCCTGCTGGGTTTATGCGATAACTTGATTTTAATTTCATTAAATCATTTACACATTCTGAATTAATTGCACGCCCTAACCATGAATCGTCAAAAGGCTCTGCTGCAACACCTGTAATTATTGATTCAACGTTATTTTCTAATAACTTTTCCAACAGTGTTTCTTGAGGCATTTGCCAAAGAGGATTGAAACACCACAATCCCAAATCATTACAAATTTTTTGGATCCTTGTAGATTGATATGTTGACGCCAAGGCCCCCGTAACAATCCCTTCAATAGAAAATTTATTCTTAGCATTTTTAATCAATTCAAATAAATCTTCTAATTCTTCATCTTGTATACCTTTTGTGTTATAAATTATCTGTGGAATTCCTAAAGATTTACTCTGTAATTTTGTCCATTCAATTGCTGGAGTATGAAACATCCAACTGTCTTGGTTAGAAGAATTAATTGTTAGTAAACAAGTGATCTCATTACTTTCTGCTGCCATTTCCATTGCAAGATACGAATCTTTACCTCCTGAGAAAAGTATTCCTAAATTCATCTACGTTTCCGTTTAGCAATCAAATATACTTCACTGGACTGTTTACGTGACGCTTCAGGTGATAACGTTCTTACAGAACCAAACTCATCAATTACGGCTTTACGGTATTCTTGGAAGTCTGCACCTTCAAAGACTTTAACAACGAAAGCTAAAGCTCTCCTTTCTGCAGCTATTTCTAAAGCAAGAGAAGATAATTCAACTGAACGTGCTTGATCGACTGAATAATTTCCTGATAAATTGGGACTCATATCTGAGATTACTACATCGGCCTTGGGCATTAATTCCTGTAATTGTTCTCGTGTCTCAGTCTCGCGCAAGTCTCCCTGAATGAAAAGAGCGCCCTTTAATGGCAAAATGTGTTGTAAATCTACTCCAACCAATTTACCTTCTTCGCCTATAAACTCTAATGCGACTTGAGACCAACCGCCTGGAGCTGCTCCTAAATCTAAAACCTTATCGCCTTCCTTGAAGATTTTACTTCTTTTTTGTATATCTTTTAATTTGTAAGTTGACCTTGCTCTGTAACCTTCACGACGTGCTTTCCGTTGAAAAGCATCTGTGCGACCTTGACGACCTTGGCCAGGCATTTATTTTCCGCCAGCTTTCTTGTAAGCCCATTCTGCAGCCTGACAAATATTTCTATCTGCACCAGTAGTTGTTCTATTCTTGATAATCGCTAAATGAGGTTTAACTAAAGTTGGTTTGTTCGAACCAATATATCCTAAAGCTTTGACTACTTCTGTATGAACATACCAATCGTCGTTCTTCAAAACTTTAGCTAATTTAGGAACTGCATGGAAAACAATCATAGCATCCTTGCTACCTATTCTACCTAGAGCTTTTGCTGAAGCCTTACGTAATTCAGAGGACTTACTCTCTACTCCTTTAATCAATCCAGGTACTGCTTCCTTAACTGAATGAGGATCTGCCAATCCCAGCATTCCTACACAATCAGCTGCCCTTTCCTTTAATTTATCACCTGAGTTGAAAGCTGCAACTACCTCTGGAGCTAAAACTGCCGAGGGTTTTGGATATTTTTTAGCAAACTCGGTCAACAAAACGATGGAATGGTAAACAACTCTCCAATCATCATCTCGGAGAGCAACCTTCAAAGCTGGAAGTGCAGCTTTAGGAATAGTATTCATGATTTTTGACAAAGATTCTTGTGTTTGATATCTGACGTTCTTATCATCATCACTTAACATCTCAAATAAATCTGCGATTGTATCACTATTTTTTGCCTT
>DAEH01000052.1:1417-11413 GCA_002497685.1 Euryarchaeota archaeon UBA169 | reverse complement strand
GGTCTTACTGGAAATTGAGGTAATTCAGTAAATTCCGATGGAAAAGTTTCAGGAGCATTAGCAGCTTGTTTTACATTTTCAGGAATATTATACTCCGTCATTGAAAATGTGTAAGATTGAGAATACCCGTCTACTTTCAAATTAAAAGAGCTGTCCATAGTAACGCTATTACTTATGAAAACATTGTTAGTGTACAAAGATGTAGAGAGATATCCTTGGACTGGCATAATCCATGTCATTGTGTATTGATATTCTTGACTAGTAACATCAGGGTGTGTTATAAGATAATCGTAACTGTATGAATTAGAACCAGTAGACCAGTATCCTGGATTTTCCACGACTCCCGTTTCTATATCATATTGTTCACAACCAGGGGCTGGGCACCATTGAGTTCTACTATATGTGTTAGTGTCTTCATCATATCCATTATCGTAAATCACTTTTGCAGCAGTTCTCCAGTATTGTGGATTAGATGTAGGGTCTTCACAATTGTCACAAGTTACCGTAAATTTGACTGCAGCAAGCATAGCCAAAGGATAGAAACCTTCCAATCCTCCGGCACCATTTGAATCAGTTTGTGGTGTCCAATCATTTTTGTTTGCCATATCTTCAGCCCAAGATGGCAGGGGTGGATCTTGGTCATCCATATCTGGAATTCCATCTCCATCACTATCGGGATTATTAGGGTCTAAATGGTCAATCATGTTCTCATACATGTCTGGGATTCCGTCTAAATCTGAATCTTTCATTTCTTCTTGATCTGAAATTCCGTCTCCGTCAGCATCAGGATCCATACAATTGGTGATTCCATCTCCATCTAAATCGCCCTCACAATCGTATAAATCTTCCATACTGTCAGGTATTTCATCTAAATTCTTTAAGTCATCCCACATTTGCTGTTCCATCAAATCCGAAATACCGTCATCATCCATATCGAAATCATTTGGATCAAATCCTAAGGAAATTTCATAATCATCAGATAGCCCATCTCCATCACTATCTCTCATAGGTGGGTCCGGGATTCCATCTCCGTCAATATCTTTCTCAGCTAAAGGATTTTTTTCTATACTTGATGCGCGAGATAAAAATGGAGAATATGGAAGCGCAGTAAGTAGTAAAATAACAACAATCAAAGCTTGATATTTTTGTCCGCGCATAATTAGCCTATAACCTTAGCGGTAGGCATCATTAAATTGTTTGGTCTAAAATAATGGCGCCCGCGCCGGGATTTGAACCCGAGTCCTCAGCTCGACAGGCTGAGATGATAGGCCAGGCTACACCACGCGAGCACACAAATCTACCGTAGCAGTTTCTATTTAGAGTTTAAGGTAAGAATTCACATTCCCATGTTAAGTCTAAATGAAGGATTTCCGGCTTCGGTATTTCCAAAAAAATCTTCAGATTCGCCTTCTTCCATCATAGCTCCTACTAACACACCAACAGTTTCTTGCAAAAATTTAAGTTCAGTTTGTAGTTCATCAATAGTCTGTTGCAATTTTTTAATTTCTTCTGCTTCTTTTGACACTCATTACCTACCCTAATGTGCCTTATAATGTTATGTATCTTAAATTAAAATTTGGTTTTTAATATAGGCAATATTTCGAATAAATCTCCTACGATTCCATAATCAGCTACTTTGAAAATAGGTGCATCAGGATCTTTGTTTATTGCAGCTATATATTTTGAGCCACTCATGCCGCCTAAATGCTGTATTGCGCCAGATATTCCGATTGCAAGATAAAGTTCAGGAGCAACAGTCTTTCCAGTTTGTCCAACTTGGTGTGAATGTGAAACCCATCCCGCGTCCACAATAGCTCGACTGGCACCTGCAGCAGCACCCATACTTTCAGCTAATGGACGAATCATAGAATCATAATTCTCAGCATTTTCAAGGCCTCGACCTCCACTTACAACAATTGAAGCTTCAGTTAGTTCAACAGTTCCTGAACCGATATTTTCAATTTCAGTTGTATTTAGAGTTGAATTAGCAATATTTCCGGAATAGTTTTCAACACTACCAGACCAAGCTTCTCCTGCAGGATAAGCATTGTTTCTAATTGTTGCAACTACAGCCTCCTTTGGAGTAGATCTTGCAAGCACTTTCCCTGCAAAATTAGGCCTTACGAATCCCTCACTACTTGCTTCTAGGCAGTCTCCGATATATCCGCAATTTAATTCAGCAGCTAATCTTGGCCCTAAATCTTTACCCATAGATGTAGCACCTAAAAGTACAGTTTGAATATTATTTTCTTTTACAATATAGCTAGCGATAGAAGCATATTTGACTGGGTCGTAATTTTCTAAACTTTCGTCATCAGCCATTATAATTTTTCCAGCAGCTAATTTCATTCCAGCTTCTGAGATTCCACTTCCAATAACTAGGCCTGTTACTTCTCCCATGCCTGATGCAACAGCAGCAACTTGTTGTGAAATGTTTTTTATATCCGTTCCGTCAATTTCTCCAATAACAAGTACGTTGCTCATATTACTTTAGCCTCCATTTTCAGTTTTTCAATTAATTTATTTACCTTTTCTTCAGCAGTCTCACCTTCGATGATCTCACCGCCATCTCTAGCAGGAGGTAAACTTGATTCAGAGGTTTTAATGTCATTGCTTTCAACAGATTCTACAGTTTTATTAGTAAATGGTTTTCTTTTAGACATCATAATGTCTTTTAGAGCTGGAAATCGGACTTTGTTCATATCCTTCTGGCAAGTAATTAACGCAGGAGTTGAAGTTTCAATAGTTTGTAGTCCTCCTTCGATCTGTCTTTTAGCCTTCAAAGTTCCATTATTATATTCTAATTTAGTAACGCCCGAAATATTAGGTATATCTAACATTTGAGCAACCATAGTTCCAGTTGCAGCTTGATAATAATCAATTCCTTGTATACCGCATAAAATCAAGTCTACATCTAATTCTTTAATCGCGTCAGAGAGGATTTTAGCGTTTGCGAGAGGTTTGTCTCCCTTGTATTCATTTTGCCTTAAGGCTATTATTTCATCAGCACCTATTGCTAGCATTTTTCTTAAATCGGTATCAATGCTGTTGTCTTCAGAGAATAAAGTTAAAAGTGTAACTTTACCTCCTTCAGCTTCTTTGAATTGAACAGCCTGTTCAACAGCAAATTCATCATATGGATTTACCATGTATTTGAAATTCTGGTCACTAAGTTTTCCATCATTTACTTCGAGCTTTGATTCGGTATCTGGTACCATTTTGATTAATACAGCTATGTTCATTTTATACCTCTAAATTTTCTAACATTATTTCAGATATGTCTTTCACAGTTTTCTGTTCCTCACCTAATGTTTTCAGCCCGTCACTCATCATAGTCATACAGAAGGGACAGCCTACTGCAACGCAGTCTGCACCGGTATTTACAGCTTCCTTTGCTCTTATTTCATTCACTCTTTTATCGGCATCTTCTTCCATCCATATCTGAGCTCCACCACCTCCACAACAGAATGACTTTTCTCTAGATCTTTCCATTTCAATCAAATCCCCACCAATGGCTTCTCTTGGAGCTTCAGTTTCGCCACCAATTCTTCCTAAATAGCAAGGATCATGAAATGTAACCTTATCTTCAAAATTCTTTATTTTTAGTTTTTCCTTTTGCCTTAATTCATTTAGAACTTGGGAATGGTGATAAACTTCATACTTTCCACCATATTTCTCGTATTCTTTTCCTATTGTATGGAAGCAATGTGGGCATGCTGTAATTACTTTTAGTGTACCAAGTGAATTCATGCTATCGACATTCATTTCAGCCATCATTTGGAATAAAAATTCGTTTCCAGCTCTTCGTGCAGGATCGCCATTACACATTTCCATTTCTCCGAGAATAGAGAAATCAACTCCGGCTTTTTTCAAAAGCTTTGCAGTTGCTCTTGAAACATTTTTGTTTCTTTCATCAAATGATCCAGCACATCCTACGTAAAATAAATATTCAGCAGGTTCTCCAATTTTTATGTCTAATCCTTCAGCCCAATCAGCTCGTTTATGTGCTCCAATTCCCCATGGATTTGAGTTTCTTTCTAAATTATTAAACAGATTTTGCAATTCTTCAGGAAATACAGATGCTTCCATAACTAAATGCCTTCTCGTATCAGTCAGTTTTGGCACATGTTCAATATGAACAGGACAAGCACTAACACAGGCATAGCAAGTAGTACATGCCCAAATGGCATCAGGCGTAAATCTATCGACGATAGTCTCATCAGGTGCCTCACCAGCTAAAAGTAAATTTCCATGTTCTTTCCCATAATTCTTTACATCCATTATGATTTGCATTGGATTCAACGTTTTTCCACTATTGTATGCAGGACAAACATCTTGACATCTTGCACATGCAGTACAAGCCCATCCATCAGATAATTGTCTCCAAGTAAAATCTTCAAATTTGTTTACTCCTAATGTTAATTTTTCAAAATCTAAATCATCAGTCTTTACTGCAATGTCATTTTCATCGACTTGCATTGGAGTCATTGTTCCCATTTCGTCATGATCTTGAAACATGACGTTAGGTATAGTTCCAATTAAGTGAGAATGCTTTGTTTGAGGAATCTCAATTAAAAATCCACCAATTAGAATCATATGTGCCCAATAACTTATGTCTACAATAGTTTGTAATGTAGCGGAGTCAATATTTTGCATTTGCTTAGCAAAAAGAACTCCAATAGGTTCCCAATTGTTATAATGCGCACCCTCACCAAGCATATATCCTGCTTCAACTATGAAAGCAGTGATTACTATTCCGAATATAGCAAATAGTATCAGAACGCCTTCCATACTTGTTCCTTTCAGTTTTTCAGGCCTTATAATCAATCTTCTATACAACGCAGCGAGAATCCCCACGCCTGCCATCAAATATCCGATATCAACGATTAAATTCCAAATGTTATCTAGAAATATCATTCCGAGAAATTCAGCAAATAGCCCTCCAGTTCCAAGGTCTATCACATCGCTTACAAGCATTAAAAATCCCCAGAAAATTAATGCATGTGCATATCCAGCCACTTTGTCCTCAACGACTTTTCTTTGGCCCAACCAATCAGTTAGGAATTCTTTCATTCTCTGTTTCCAAGAATTAAATCTGTCATCATCTTTTCCTAAGCGAATTAATTTGACAATAAATCCAACTTGATATACGTGAGCTCCAACAGCAATAAATGACCAAATTAGCAAATAAATATACCAGCTAATTCCAAAGTAATCATGAAAAGGCGTCATTGTATTATATTATTCTAAGCTCCCGCTATATTTAAGAATCTCCTAAATCTACATTTATTTTAAATTCATCTCCATCTTTAACATCTAATTCTTTTCTAAGAAAGACTGGAGAGATAATTTCTACAACTCTTTTGTAGTGAGTACGTTTTGGAGAAATAATTGCACATTTCTTAATGAGTTCTCCTTTATTAGTTTCTAGAGTACATTTAAAAATCCAAGCTTTACCAAAAGTTCGCCCTTCTTCCTCGAATCCTTCAATCAAGATTCCTTCAGCAGCTTTCATAGCTTCAATTTTTGGTACTTCATCATCATTTAATCTAAGGTTGAAAGTTCCTTTGTAAGGTTCCCAACTTAATTTTTGGTTGAATTGTTTCATGTACCCTCCTTTAGAGATGTAATAACCACCTTCACCAAGTCCAGTTTCTAATGTCCCTAGCATTTCGACATTTCGTTCAGTTCCAAAGATTAATCCGTATTCTGTAAATTCCTTTCTCAGAATGGCAATACCTTTCTCATTAATATTAACAATTTGTCCTCCTTGAGCATAGCTTTTTTGAATATAGTTTTCCTTTTCAAGATTTATAATGTGTCTGGATGCAGACTGTTGACTTATTTCTAATTTTTCAGCTAATTCAGTTGAAGATATGTGTACGGAATGTCTTGTACCTCCCTGAAGAGCTAAAATTTTTAAAGTCTCAAGTAGAATAGGTCTCATAAATTATCGTTTGCAACTTAATTTTTTTTAGTTACTATTTTATGATTACTAAACTGTATATTAATAGGTATTTCATAAAATATTTAAATTTTATGCAAAGGTTATAATATCAGCTATTTATTTGATAAAATATATGTTTGAATGGTTTGAAGCAATGAGTCCCATAGTGCAAGCTTTACTTGCAGGATTATTTACTTGGGGAATGACTGCAGCTGGTGCAGGTTTGGTTTTTTTCTTAGACATTAATCGTAAAGTTTTAGATGGAATGTTGGGGTTTGCAGCAGGTGTAATGATTGCAGCAAGTTGTTTTGGTCTTCTTGGTCCAGCAATAGATCAAACTAGCGGCGAAGGTCTTTCAAAAGTATTACCAGCTGCTTTTGGCTTTCTTTTAGGTGGAATTTCTATGAGATTAATTGATATTTACCTTCCCCATTTACATCCTGGGGCACCACATGATGAAGTTGAAGGCGTCAAGACGACTTGGCATCGCAGTATGCTCTTAATATCTGCAATAACTCTACATAACGTTCCAGAAGGGTTAGCTGTTGGTGTGGCTTTTGGTGCTGCAGCTTCAGGAGATGGCCTTGGTGCAGCAATTGCTTTGGCTATTGGTATAGGTATTCAGAATTTCCCTGAGGGTGCTGCAGTTTCTGTACCTCTAAGAAGAGAAGGTTTATCTAAAAAAGAAAGTTTCTGGTGGGGCCAATTATCAGCTCTTGTTGAGCCACTTGCAGCAGTTCTAGGGGCTGCAGTAGTTATCTACATGACTCCAGTTCTTCCTTATGCATTGGCATTTGCAGCCGGTGCAATGATTTTTGTGGTTGCAGAAGAGTTAGTTCCTGAAGCTCATCGAGGTAAAAACGGAGATATAGCAACAATGGGTGTCATGATTGGTTTTACAATAATGATGGTACTTGACGTAGCACTTGGTTAGTGTCTACTGTGCTTCTCAAAATATTTTTGATGATACTCTTCAGCTTTCCAGAAGGTTTGTACTTTAGTAATTTCAGTTACTATCTCTCGGTCTAATTTCTTTTGCAGATTCCGTAGTGACTCTTTAGCTACTTCTTTCTGTTCATCATTGTAATAGAAAATAGCAGATCTATATTGTGACCCTATATCTGGACCTTGCCTATTCAGTGTAGTAGGGTCATGTTTTTTCCAAAAAGCATCTAGTAATTCTTCATATGTAACTTCCTCTTCATTAAAATCAACAAGTACTACCTCAGCATGTTCGGTGTTATTATTGCATACCATCTCATAGGTGGGATTTGGAGTTTTCCCTCCACTATATCCTGACATCACTTCATTTACACCTTTAATTTTTGAAAAGTTATATTCAACACCCCAAAAGCATCCAGCACCAAACATCGCCTTTGCCATTACTTTGTACTCTTCTCTATCCATTCTCTGAAGAGCGCCATACCTTCTTCTAAATCTTCGATGTTTATCCCAGAGAATGCTAATCTAATATAATAATCACTTTCATTTTCTAGAGGTCTACCAAAATGGTGTCTTCCGCAAAAACTAACTCCAGTCTCATTAAGAACAGATTTCCTAAATTCTTCAACATCATTATATCCCGTTCTTTCTAGTAAATTTGTTATTTTTGGAAATACATAAAATCCAGCTTCAGGACTATGAGCTTCTATTCCATTAATTCCGTTCAAAATCTCAACAAGTCTGTCTCTTCTAATTTTTAAGATATCTAAAATATCTTGAGTTTCTTTTTCAGGTGCATTAAGACCAGCTAATCCCGCGTATTGAACAAAGTGTGTGGTACAGGATTCCATATTAACATTTAAACGGTTAATTTGCTCAATTATGTTTTTTGGCCCTATGGATGCTCCAAGTCTCCAACCAGTCATAGCAAATTTCTTTGAAAAAGTGTACATTGTTAATGTTCTTTCATACATCCCTGGTATGCTTGCTATTGATTTTGGCTTTCCATCATACAAGGTGTCAAAATAAGCATCATCAGATATCAAAAACATGTCATTATCAATTACTAATTTTGCTAATTTCTCTATTTCTTCATTAGACGATGATGCGCCTGTTGGATTATTGTAATTATTATAGAAGATATGCTTTGCCCCTTTCTCGATTCCTTTTTCAATTGCTCTAAAGTCTAGTTTTAATCCCTCTGAAGTGTTCACATATCCATAAGGTAGCGCGATACCTTTGTAAAATTCGATTTGAGATTCATAGATTGGATATCCTGGATTTGGGTAAAGAACGGAATCTCCCTTTTCCATCATTGCAGCAATGTATTTTCCTATACTAGGTTTCCCACCAGGCTGCACCGATACATTATCTATGTCGTAGCTTAATCCTCTTGAATTTCCCACATCTTTAGCTAATGCTTCTCTAAGCTCAGATATTCCTGGAGCTGCACAATATCCAGTCTTTCCATCATTAATTGCCTTTTTTGCAGCTTCAATAACACTTTTTGGAGTAGATAAGTTAATGTCACCTAAGTGGAAAGGAAATATTTTTTTGCCTGTTGCACCCAGTTTTGCAGCTTCGGCAGATACTGCGAATGCAGTTTCACTTCCAAGTAGATTCATTCTTTTTGCTATTTTCATTAAACTTTGAATAAAACTCGTCATTTTATTGTTTGCGTAATCTTTATACAGATAGATTAATAGAATATGTTATGGCAAGTCAGTGGCGTAAAGATTTAGACAACTTTTTGCAAGAGCATATGCTAGCAGTAAGCTCGGTATTTGCAATAGTGAGCGGATTTATGGTTTATGTAGGAATTATGGGTGAATGGTATTCGAGCTCTTCACTAGCTCCAAACTTGATATTAGATGCAATAGGAGATTATGATATTTTTGTATTCATTTTTGGGTTTATTATTTTTGGTTTTTCAGCTTATTATCTTTGGTTAACCAGACATTACATGGAAAGATTTGAAGAAATTATTGGTACCAGTTCTAAAAGAGAATTTCAGAAAAATTGGACAGAAATAGAACAGATCGCACGATACCAACTTCCCAAAGTTTACAGAAAAAGAGTAGCTGAAGCTCGTAATAAATTTGGTCTTAAGTAATTAAGAAATTTTATATAGAGACTTTTTACTCGAATTAGAGGTTAACAACCTCAGGTTCATAACTAATGAGTTCAGATGAAAATACTGAAGCCGCAAAGAAGGGTGACAATAGCCCAGTTTCTGAACAAGAACCTGTAGATGAGTTGTCTCTTCTAAAAGAAGAATTAGAAGACATGAAAGACAAATTTGCAAGATCTATGGCTGATTTAGATAATTATAAGAAAAGAGTTGAAAGAGATAGAGAACAACAAAATTTAAAGAGTAAGGGTTTAGCAATCTCCAGTTTTCTTGAAGTAATTGAAATAATTGATAAAGCTTCAAATTCAGAGTACCCTGATATTGCCAGCGCAGTAGATGGCATGAAAGGAATTCATAATTTTTCTAAATCGTTTTTACAATCGATGAATGTTGAAAGATTTAGTCCAGTAGGTGAACAATTCGATTTCCGTTTACATGAAGCCCTAACTACTGTAATTAAGGAAGACATTGAACCGCATACAATAGTTGATGTGATTCAAGCAGGATATTTATTGGAAGGGCAGTTACTAAGACCTGCGAAGGTCGTAGTTTCTAAGAAAGAAGAAAAAAAAGAACAAAAAAAAGAAGAGAAAGGTGAGTAAAAAATGGCAAAAGAAGTTATAATTGGTATAGATTTGGGTACAACAAACTCAGAGGCAGCATATCTTGAAGGTGGTAGACCTGTAATCATACCTTCAGCAGAAGGTTCAACATTTGGAGGGAAAATGTTCCCGTCCGTAGTTGCATTTACCAAGGATGGTGAGAGAATTGTGGGAGATCCTGCAAAGAGGCAAGCAGTTTTGAATCCTGCAAATACAATAATGCATATTAAAAGAAAGATGGGAACAAAACACAGAGTAACTATCAAAAAGAAAAAATATTCTCCTGAAGAAATATCTGCGATGGTACTTCAAAAAATCAAAGCAGATTCTGAAGCTCATTTAGGTGTTGATATTGAAAAAGCAGTTATTACAGT
>DAEH01000052.1:0-1059 GCA_002497685.1 Euryarchaeota archaeon UBA169 | reverse complement strand
CAAGCAACTATTGATGCAGGTAAAATTGCAGGTTTGAAAGTTGAAAGAATAATTAATGAACCAACTGCAGCAGCTTTAGCTTATGGTTTAGATAAAGAAGGTGAGTACACAGTAGCTGTTTTAGATCTTGGTGGAGGGACCTTTGATGTAACAATTATGGAGATGGACAACGGTGTCTTTGATGTAATTTCAACATCAGGCGATAATAATCTTGGTGGTACAGATATGGATGATGCTTTGGTAGATTATTTAGCAGACTTATTCAAGGAAGAGAATGGTATTGACTTAAGAGATGATCAGGCTGCGCGTCAGCGTTTACATGATGCTTCAGAAAAGGCTAAAATTGAATTAAGTAATACGTTAAAATCTACAATAAATTTACCTTATATTTGGTCAGATTCAAGTGGACCTAAGCATCTTGAGCATGATTTGACAAGAGCTAAGTTAGAAGATATTGTTGGGCCCGTTATTTCCAAATGTGGAAAGCCGATAAAGCAGGCATTCAAAGATGCAAAAATGAAGCCTGGAGATGTTGACAAGGTTATTCTAGTAGGTGGACCAACACGTATGCCTACAGTTCAAGAAGCATTCGAAAAATTTGTAGGAAGAAAAGCTGAAAGAGGCGTTGATCCTATGCAATGTGTTGCAATGGGAGCAGCAATACAGGCTGGAGTACTAGCTGGCGATATCAAAGATGTAGTTCTTTTAGATGTAACTCCTTTGACTCTAGGAATTGAAACAGAGGGCTCAGTTATGACTCCGTTAATTGATAGAAATACCACAATACCTACTAATAAGTCAAAAATTTTCTCAACGGCAGCAGATAACCAGCCAGGTGTAGAGATTCATGTATTACAAGGTGAAAGAACAATGGCTGCAGATAATGATACATTGGGTCGTTTCCAACTTGTAGGTATACCTCCTGCAGCAAGAGGAGTGCCTCAGATAGAAGTTAGTTTCGATATAGATCGTAACGGAGTTATCAATGTCACAGCAAAAGACCTTGGTACTGATAATGAGCAAAAAATTGAGATTACCTCTAAGTCAAATTTGAGTGAC
>DAEH01000041.1:6660-9870 GCA_002497685.1 Euryarchaeota archaeon UBA169 | reverse complement strand
TAATCTAGGATTATCTTGCCTGTCAATAATACGTGCGCCATAAGCTCTCAAAACTATAGAATCACTATAATAATAGGAGTAAATGGCAATTGGTAAAGAAAATATTAAGAAAAAGAAGGCTCCACCTATGAAGTTTCCTGCGAAATATGCTCCAAATATTGAACCAACAACAACCATTAGCAGTGTCATCAGAAAATATAATCCAAATAGACGAAGTATAGCCATAATGTAAGATTTTGTACGTGTAATTAAAACTTATTTAGTCAATATAATGAACATATTTTTGATTTTCAAGCATTTGGATAGCTTTCTTTTCAACTTCTGAGTCATACCTGAAAACGGGATTAGGGCTATCTCCTTGAGGCATGCGTAAATCATCCAACTTATTATTTGAAAAGGCTACGACAGCTTCAACCATTAAATTAGAAGCTACTACTGAAGTTTTGTAACATAAATCATGATAATTATCTCCCCTCCTAACTTCAATCTCCCTCTTTCCAACTAAATCTCCTGCATCAATATCACTAGAACAAAAATGACAGCTACTACCTATTTTTATTCCTTCATGAACACTCCATGCTGGAGATGCTGAACCGCGACATTCAGGCAATAATCCTGGATGAGAGTTAAGAACGCCACCTTTGCCTTCCCCAAATTCTAAAATTTTACCTCTAATTATTCGAGTTCCACCGAATACTACCAAATCTGGATTAACCCTTTCAATATGCTCAATACAATGTTCATCGTTATGCATTGGAACTTCTACAAAGGGAATATTATATTTCTCAATTTGTGAATGCATAGTAGGAGCTAAGGGATTCGATCCTAGACGAAATTCAAACTTTTCTCTCTCAGTTCTTCCACCGTCTGAATTTTCCTCAATAATCAAAGATGGAATGAATCCTGAATCAATTAATTGAGAAAGCATCTCTCTACCCCAAGGATGTTCAGTTATTGAAAAAAATATATAGTTCATTTATGCGCTACCACCTTAAATTCAACGAGAATAGGAGTAGGAAGAGAGCCTACTTCAACCGTTGTTCTTGTAACTTCAAATCCTTCAAGATATTCTGAATAAATTTGATTAAACTTTGAAAAATCATCCTTCATATTGGTGAGAAAAACCATAATATCTACTACATTGGACATTGACAAATCTGCAGCTTCAAGTATTGCAATTACATTACTAAACGTCGCATGTGTCTGTGCATCTATACCTACAGGTATATCGTTGGTTTCGGGATGTCTTGGACCTACACCTGAAAGAAAAACTAAGTCACCTGCTTCTTTAGCATGAACATATTTTCCTACTGGTTTAGCGGCTTTTTTTGTATTAATTGCCATCTCCTTCCTCTAATGGCCCCATGCCTGGTTGATCATAGAAATCTAAGACTTCTCTGTCGCCTTTGTAAAATTCCGGATCATCTTCGTCATATTCTAGATCGCCTGCAGTATCTTCTGCTGGCGTTAATGTTACAACTGCAGCACCGGTTCCACATATTGGCTCATATGCTAATACCTTACCATCATATAAATTATTTTGACCCATTATTGAAGCCATAATCCAAAATGGTTTGAAACTAACTACCTTTGGAACTCTAGCCTCATTATGGAATTGCCTTGATAATTGAGAAACGTCTTCCAATCTCCCTTTTTCCAAGTATTCAAGAAATTTGGAGTTCCATTCATGATCTTTAAGTGAGTGGATTCTGTCATCTTTAGGATCTATCTCTACTGTATGTAATCTATTTGATAACGCCGAAACTACGACTACTGCTGCTTTTTTCCCACTTGCATCTATCGCATCTCTTACTGACTTACCAAGAACTATACTCTCTGCTCTATTTGCATACATATTACTTGATACAATAATTGCGGGTAATTTATTTTCTGGATTCAACAATTTAAGTGCTACAATTGAACCTGTATCTATTGGAAAACCATAATAGGAAACTGTACGGGCATGTAATCCACGTTCTTTACACTTAGTTACAGCTAATTCTGCAAATTCAGGATCCATACGGAATTTATAGTCAATACTTCCTAAATCATGAAATTCTTCATCAACATAAGTCCACTCAGGTTCAGGATATGCTTGAATTTGATGGCCTAAAATAGACGGCCAAAAGGTACTATAAAGAACTAATATTTCAGCTTCACTTTCCTCAAGCTCTAACCTAGCTTTCTCATAAGCATCGCGAATTCTTTGCCATCCTTCATTCCTTTCTGGACAAAGAAGTGGATGTGGTAATCCTGGAACTAAAATTCCTTTACAGACATTATCGTCTCTCATATTTTAGCCTTTTTAGGATCCCAACCAATTATTGCGTTACCTGTACCAATTACAGTTCCATAGGCATGTACAGTAGCCTTGTAATCTGGGAAACCTAATGCACTCATTAACCAAGTTAAACATCCCGCTTCAGTTTCAGCTACTGTCTGTTCAGTGAAATCAGGCATTAAATCAATCAATTCCTTTGTTCTACCTTCTTTCATCAAATTTATCATCTTCATATCCCAAAGATATTGGTTATGATTAGTTATATGTTCTTTACTCATATCTTCAGGAATCTCAGGTTCTGTAGTAAAGTGACGATGTGATAAAGAATTACTTGAAAGTAACAATGCTTTCTTACCTGAAGCTTCAACAGCTTCTCGAGTTGCCTGCCCTAATTTTATCATATTAGCTTGCATTAACTCTGAATTAAAGTAAAATTTAGAACGATTAGAAGATATACAGACTATTGGCTTATCCCATTTAGGATTAACTAAATGGCCACTAGTTATAGTTCCATAATCTATTCTAAAATCTGGATTTTCCATCATCTTAACCAATAAACCTGAATCTGCAGCTCTATCATGTATGGCTTTAGATAATTCAACATCCACTTTTAAATCATAATTATATCTGAAGATATTTGGAAAAATAGGATCTACTGATAATGATTTGAATTTTTCAACACCCAAAAAATGTGTGCCCACAAAGGTAGCCCAATGAGGTGTATGGATTATTATTACATCGTAATCCTTTTCTGATAAACTATCTCTTAATCTTTCATAACCCCAACGTAATTCTTCCCAACCACCTTCAGAAGTAGCTTCATTTTGAGGTGGATTCTCTGCATAAACTAAGTGTGGCGGATGTGGAGCTAAAGCACCCATTACTATTTCCCCTTTAGTCATACATGACATTTAAACCCAGTTATAAGA
>DAEH01000041.1:5351-6335 GCA_002497685.1 Euryarchaeota archaeon UBA169 | reverse complement strand
AATTAGGTTAATACATGTTAAACAAGAACCAGCGTATCACTTGCTTTTCTAACCAATAATCAATATCTCGAGAGACAAAAGCCACATGCCCTCCTTTTTCAGTTGTAAAAAAGTTTAGATATTGTGATGATAATTCCTCCTCTGAAGGAAAACAAGCGGGTGGAGATAAGGGGTCATCTATACTATTAAGCATAAATGTTGGATGATTAATTTTATTCAGATGTGTTGCTGAACTTATAGCCTCATAGAACCTGGAAGCACTTGGAAAATTAAAGAAAGGTGCCGTAATGTTCTCATCTAACTCATAAAGTGTTTTAGAACTGAAAAAAGCATCATAGTCTATCACATTTGGGAATTTAGTTCTTTTAGTTCTATACTTTTCAATTAAGGAAGACACAAAGGATTCTTCGTAAACTCTGGAAAAACCACTGCTCATTGCTTTAACTCCTGGTTCTATTCTATAATTACCTGAAATTAAAGCTGAAGCTGATATAATCGGTAATTTAGATTTTGGTCTTGAAATACAATTTGCCAATATATTTGCACCAAAACTATAGCCTACCAAAAAAATAGGGCGTGTTGGATTCAGTTCATATACATACCATATCAATTGTTCCAAATCTTCCGTTTTCCCTGCATTATATGTGTAAAATGTATCATTCATTACACCCGAGCAAGAACGATAGTTGATTGCATAGCCACTCCAACCTAATTGCTGAACTACAGTCATCAATCGAGTTATATGAGTTGAACTTGAACTTCCTTCGAAACCATGACAGGCTACAATTGCAGGGCCGTCGCCATCTACAATATCAACATCAAAAAAATCTCCATCTGAAGTATTCAGCCTTTCTCTACGATAATTTACAACATCTCCTTTAAGAAAAATACCTGCATATATCGATTGAGAATGGGGATTTCCTAAATAATATGGTGGACGAAATGAAGATAATTCAAAACTTGCTTTTCTTTTCATGCTTGTAA
>DAEH01000041.1:0-4946 GCA_002497685.1 Euryarchaeota archaeon UBA169 | reverse complement strand
GTTCCAACTCCACTATCTTTTATCCCACCAAAAGGCACACGTAAATCTCGGTGTAACCAAGTATTAACCCAAACCATTCCAGTTTCAATCTTTTCAGCTACTTTTTTTCCCCTTTTCGAATTTGAAGTCCATACTGAACCTGCTAAACCATAATCAGTACAATTTGCCATTTCAATTGCTTCTTCATCTGTTTTAAATGGATGTAAAGTAACTACTGGCCCAAAGATTTCTTCTGTTGCAGTTCTACTTTGATAATCTAAATTAGAAATTACAGTAGGCTGTAAAAATGCACCTTTGTCAAAGGGTGAGACAAGATTAGGACGTTCACCACCGCATAAAATTTCTCCTCCTTCTCTCTGTGCTAAATGAATATAAGATTCAACTTTGTCTCTATGTGCAAAGGAAACTAACGCCCCAAAATCAGATTCCTCTGATGAAGGATCTCCAACTTTCAGCCCATCAATATAATTAACAAATTTTTCAATAAATTCATCCCAAATTTTATTTGAAATTAAGATTCTACTACCGCAAAGACAAACTTGTCCTTGATTAAGAAAACCGGACCTAGAAATTTCAGGAATTGCAGAATCTAAATCAGCATCATCTAAAACAATTGTTGCATTTTTACCTCCAAGTTCCAAGCTTAGCTTTTTGAACATTGGTGATGCAGTTTCAGCCACTTTTTTCCCAGTAATTGTTCCTCCTGTAAATGAAATAAGATTTACTTTAGGGTGTGCAACTATAGTTTGTCCAGCTTCATGACCTAAACCATGAACTATGTTAACCACTCCTGAAGGCAAGCCTACCTCATGAATTACTTCTGCAAGGAGATTTGCAGTTAATGGTGTTAATTCCGATGGTTTTGCAACTACTGTATTGCCCATAACTATTGCTGGTGCAATTTTCCATGAAAGAAGATAAAGAGGCAAATTCCATGGAGTAATTAAACCTGCAATTCCAACTGGCTTAAAGATAACATGATTGGTCGCATCATCCATCTCAAATTTTTCTTCAGTATAATCTTTGCTAAAATCTGCAAAAAAGCGGAAGTTTGCAACCGATCTTGCAGCATCTACTGCTCTCGCCAATTTAATTGGCTTACCTGTATCTAATGATTCCAATTTAGCTATATCTTCTGAACGAGACTCCAAGGTATTTGCTATTTTTTCTAACCAACCTCTTCTTTCGTCTAAACTCAATTTGCTCCAAGAATTACGGGCTGTCTCAGCCGCATGTACAGCTTCTTCTACATCACTTGCTTTTGATCTAGGAATACTAGCTATTATTTCACCTGTAGCTGGATTTATATCCTCAATAGTTTCTTCAACACTTACAAAATTCCCGTTCACAAAGTTTTTAACAATAATCATTCTGTACTCTTGTAATCCTCTGGATTGAAATACCAACGATCATTATCTGGGTCCCATTCATCCCACGTTGGAATATCTTTTAACTTTTCTAAATATTTTTCAGGTACAACTCCAGGAACCAAAAAGGCCTTTTGCCTTCTGAGTGGATAGGGATTTCTCAATTCCATTCCTAAAACACCCAAAATTCCTCTTGCAACATACCATGTAGCTTGAGGATTCCAACCATGTGCTATTTTGACTACTACGCCAAGACCTTCGGGATAATCTTCATGGATTATAGACAGACCAAGTAAACCATCTGCACCTTCTTTAGCGATTACTTTGCCATTACATGTTTTGATTATTGTTGTATCTAATCTATTGAAACCTCCTACTAAATCTGGGTTTTTAGTCATAGATTCCCAAATCCAATTTTCATCCTTTTCTTTAGCTAAACCGGCATAACATGCTGCCAATTCATTTACTGTGTTTGATAGAGTCGGAAAACCATCTCCATCGCGTGCAATTCTTTGAGGATTCCAATCTTTACCTAAGAAATGTCTTATTTCTTCCAAGAATGCAAAGAAAAATGGATGACTAGGTAAGGTGTATCCTGCCCTATTCCACCCCTTGCGGCGACATCCAAGAAGTATTGCAGCATGCTGCCCTGATGAATTAGAATACCAACGTCTTGCTCTTCTAACTTGGCGGCCAAACTGAACTAGGGGTAAATCTAGTGGAGTCTGCATTAATCCCCAATCAGATTGTGGAAGTAGTGACTGAGCTGCCTTAACGTGCTCTGAAGTTCCGTTATGACTCGCAACTGAAATTGCCTTTTGTTCCCAGTTTAAATCTGATAATTCGTCAGCAAAAACTTTGAGCATTAAGGGTTTCATCATAGAACGCCCATAGCAAAGTACATTTCCGCCAAAACTATGAATATTCTTACCGCCACTGTACCAAGCTACAGCACCGTGAATAGTTGTTTCACTAACTCCATTTCTTCTATAATCTACTAATGGTTCCCATTCAACATCTCTACCTGTAGGAATATCACCATCAGTATCTCCTAATGGGCTACTAGGATAAAGTTCTTTGATATCTGTAGGGTGACTCATTTTATCAATTCCTTAACACGAGGTACAACCTTATTCATGAAAGCTTCCATGTTACGTATCACTCTAGGACTATCATGATTGAAAAAGTCAAACCAAGTCATAATACAATCATCTGGATGAAATCTTTCAGCTATTTGCTTTGCTACTTCTTCTACATTCCCTATTACTGAATTATCTGCAGCCTTTGATACTTTATTAGGATCTATAGTTCCTTCCAAAGCCCCCCAATAAGAACTTAGGGATTCTTTAGCCTCTTGTTTTGCAGCTTCCGCTTTTTCTGAACCTGATAAATTGGGCTCATCATTTAGAAAAATCATCAGTGTTCTAGGCATATAATTTCTTTCCCATTTACCGCCTTTTGAATTAAAATGTGTAGTCATTCTTTCATGTGTTGATTCAATTACTTCAGGTGGCGTGATAGATAAATTAAATACTTTCACTGGTCTAATTTTGTTAACTTCTTTCTGAAGATGAGCATCATGCGAACCTAAAATCAAATCTAATAATTCTCTATTCCATGATTGAGGAATATTCTTTATATCTTCAAAAATATACCTATTTGGAATTAGGATTTCATCTGGTGCTTGAGAAAGTGAATCTCTGGTAATTACAGCTTCTTGTACACGCTGCCAATCCTCATCACTACGGAAATTTAACCTTGTGAGAATGGTTTTTCTTATATTGTCACTGTTGACAATTTCTCCATTTAATAACTTTAAAAATATTTCACAAGCTTCTGCAAATATTTGGCCTCTCAGTGCTGGCCATGCAGCTTCCTCAACAATATCTCTTGGAACAATGCCATAAGGCCTAGCCATAAATTCAAATCTACCTGCTGAAAAACCAATACGTAATCTTCTTTCTTCATCTTTGTTAATGCCATGTAGAGCTAGAAATGCACCAACCCTTTCTGCAATACCTACTGGACCTCCATGCGTTAAAAGGCTCATAACTGCTGAACCAACTTCTATGTTGCTAGTTCGAGCAAACATTAAATGTGCTAATTGAAAAAAATCAGTACATAGACCAACTTCACCCTCCCAATGAGGAACTACTGGCTGTTTGTTATTCTTCTGAACTTCTGTAGATAAATGAGCTTGAGCAACCCAAGCCGTACCAAATCCCAATTCATCTGCTGATTCTAATTGTTCGAAGAAATTAGAATACATTGTATCTTCATCTGGCGTAATGCTATCGACCGGAGTTTGTGAAATTGAAAGGAAAATGTCAAAATCCATTAAATTGAACCTGTCCTTCCACCATCCACTGGAATACTTGTACCTCTAACGAAACTTGCTGCAGGCGAGGAAAGAAAAGCTATTACCTGACCCAACTCTGAAGGATCTGCTAAGCGACCCTCTGGAACTGTACTTAACCAAGCTTTTTCAACATCTTCTTGACTCATTCCTTTTTGCTCTGAAAGTGTCTTTTTTAATTCGGTTAGTCTTTCAGTATTGGTAAAACCTGGTAAAACATTGTTTATGGTAATTTCAGGAGGTAATTCTTTGGATAATGTCTTTGACCATGAGGCCATAGCGCCTCTAATTGTGTTACTCACACCTAATCCAGGTATAGGCTCCTTAACTGATGTTGAAATGACATTAATGATTCTACCGTAATTTGAAGACTTCATACCTTCTAAAAGTAGTTGAACCAAAGTTTGTGAAGCTAAAACATGCCTAAGAAACGCTTTTTCAAAATCATGAGGTTGAGCTTCAATAAGTGGCCCTGATGGTGGACCTCCTGAATTATTTATTAAAATGTGGAATGGACCATTAATCTCTATTTCTTTACTTACTAATTTTTTCAAAGAGTCCAAATCTTCTAAATTACAAGAAATTGAATTCTTTCCTGAGGCGCTGCGAGACAGAGTTATTACTTCAGCTCCATTTTCTTCAAGGGAAATTACAGCTGCCTTACCTATTCCACTTGTACCTCCGCAAACTAGTGCTCTTTTGCTTTCTAAATTTATCATCTATTCACCTTTAAATTCATAAAATTCAGAATTAATAAGCTTAGGTAAGGATTCTCTTTTGATCAGAATACTTCTAACTAACCATAAATCAATGAAAACTCGAAATTTAGTGGTCATATCTAAATAATCTACACCCGAAGACCCGCCTGTTCCTATTCTTCTGCCTATCATTCTTTCGACCATACGTGCGTGGGAAGCTCTCCAAAGTACCATAGCTTGCTCAAGTTCAATTAGTTTGGAAATTAACTTTCTTGGCCATGCTAGAAGCGGAAGTGAGCGGTAAGATTCAATGAAAAGTAAGCCAGCCCTTCTTCTACGTGCAACTCCCTCAACGTCAAAGAAATCAATAACATCTTGGTTTGTTTCAGGATACTGAGATTCATGAGCCTGAACATATGCCTCAATAAACTTATCAACTGATGATTCGTCGTTATCTGAATCCAAAGTCGAACCTTGAATTGGAGTTCTAAAGAGCCAATCGCAAGTTACATCATACAATGATTT
>DAEH01000042.1 GCA_002497685.1 Euryarchaeota archaeon UBA169 | reverse complement strand
GTTCGAACCCCGCCCCCGGCACCATAATTTAAGGGCGGTAATCAGTGAAATTCTTTCCGCTGATTTTTGCGAGGGATTCAATGCATTTGTCGTTTTTAGTGCAAATTTGAAAATAACATTCTAGACTACTTTCAGTCTTAAATTTTTGTTTACATACTTTACAAATACTAGATGAATTAAACAAAACAATGTAGGAATCTTTGCGGAATCTATACTCATAACTGCCACCTTTTGTCCTAACTAAAATAGCTGTTTTATGAGACTCACGGCGGCCTCGGTCTCCCCAACTTTCATTACGTCCAACAATTGCTCTGTAAATATATATTGAAGGGATGGCTAGAGGTATCAACACAGCCAGTGCTAGTTCCCCTGAAACAAAGATAATGATGGAAAAAATAAAGAGTGCCATGCCTATTCCATAACTCTTTTGAAAAAAAACAGACTTAGCTTGATCTCCCTTCTTGAACTTATACTCTGTTTCCAGTTTATATTGACTATCTGATATCACTTCTACAGCTTATTCCCACTCTATTGTGCCAGGTGGTTTGTCTGTTATATCATAAACTACACGATTGACCTCTGATTTCAATTCACGTGTAATTCTCTCAGAAATCTTTTTGAGAACTGAATATGGAATTTCGGCAGCCTTAGCTGTCATTGCATCAAAACTATGCACTGCTCTAACTGCGATTGTATTGCCGTATGCTCTAACATCACCTTGGACTCCTACTGTTTTAACAGGTAAAACTACTGCAAAATACTGCCATGGCAATTCCATAATACCTTCTTTGGAAGCTAATTCCATCTCTTCTTCTGCAATGTGA
Organism: Euryarchaeota archaeon UBA169; assembly: GCA_002497685.1. Classification (GTDB taxonomy): domain Archaea; phylum Thermoplasmatota; class Poseidoniia; order MGIII; family CG-Epi1; genus CG-Epi1. Next base: position 12,505 of record DAEH01000042.1, on the reverse strand, counting down.
CAAGCCTGTCTAACAACTTCCGTTCTTTCAGGAGTCGCTTCACCCATCACTCGCACTGCCAATCCTGGCCCAGGAAATGGTTGTCTTTGAGAAACGGATACTTCAAGATACTCTGCTAAACTTCTTACTTCATCTTTGTATAATTCTCTTATTGGCTCACAAAGGACCATATCCATATCTTCCGGTAAACCACCTACATTGTGATGAGATTTGATTGTATCACGTAAACCCCCTCCTGATTCTATCCAATCTGGTGCTATTGTTCCCTGAACCAGAAATTTACCTCCATATTCTTCAGCTTCTTTTTCAAATACTCGGATAAATAATTCTCCAATTATCTTCCTTTTCTCTTCTGGATCAATTACTCCTTTGAGACCTGCATAAAATTGCTCAGAAGCATCTACTACTTTGTGCTGAACTCCAAGCTCACTAAGCATAGATGAAACATATTCTGATTCTCCTACGCGCATATATCCTGTGTCCACATAAATGGCAAGAAGACTGTCTTTGACTGCCTTAGCTGCCAATACTGCTGCAACCGTAGAATCTACTCCGCCCGATGCAGCAATTATTGCTTTATCTGACAATTCAGTTTTCAACTTTTCTACTGACTCGGTTGTAAATTTCTCAGGATTGAAAAAAGCCATACTTTTGCCATTAGAAAGGGCTATAGTACTTTATCGCTACAAATCCTATTTAGTAGGCCTCTAATCCGGATACATGGCAAAGGAATTGGTATGGATTGATTTAGAAATGACTGGACTCAATCCACAAATTCATAAAATAATCGAAATTGCTACAATAATAACTGATTCTGAACTGAATATTATAGCTAAAGGACCTGATTTAGTTATCAATGCATCTGACCAGGAATTAAGTAAAATGAATGCATATGTTACAGATATGCACACCAAATCAGGACTGATTGGTGAAGTTAAAAAAAGCTCATTGACAATAAGAGAAGCTGAAATTGAAACATTGGAGTTTATTGACAAGCATATTAAATCTACAAACAAACCGCCTGTTTGCGGTAATTCAATAGGAACTGATAGGCGATTTTTAGATGCTCAAATGAATGATTTAGAAAATAGATTTCACTATAGGGTTGTCGACGTTTCTTCTATAAAAGAATTAGCAAATAGATGGTATCCTGATGTTGACCGAAATGTACCTTCTAAGGCTGAAAATCATAGAGCATTAGAGGATATTATAGAATCCATTGAAGAATTGAAATATTATAGGAAACAACTATTTATCTAATATGGCTGGAAAAAATGTTCTTGTAACTGGGGCAAACGGACATGTTGGATATACACTCACTAAATTACTCGTTGAAAGAGGATATAATGTTAGGGCAAGTGTAAGAGATAAAAAAAACAAAGAATTGACTAAGAATCTATCTAAATTTGATGTTGAAATTGTAAGTTTAGATTTAATGAAACCTGAAACTATAGAACCAGCTATGGAAAATATAGATGGTGTTTTTCAAGTAGCTGCAGTATACAAAAGTTGGGCTAAAGATCCTGAAGAAGAAATAATTAATCCATCAATAATTGGAGGAATAAATGTTCTAAAATGTGCGCATAATGCTGGAGTAAAAAAAATAATTTTTACGTCAAGTACTGCAGCCGTTGGGAGAAGCGGACCCAATGGTAAAGCTCTTACTGAAAAAGATTGGAACTCAGAATCAAAGCATCCTTATTCATATGCTAAAACCGAAGCTGAAAAAAGAGCTTGGGATTTTTCACGTGAAATGGACCTTAAGATGGTTGTAATGAACCCTACTGCAGTTATCGGACCTTATTTTCACAGACACACTCCAAGTACTTTTTTGTTTGATAAAATTTTAAAGAATGAACTACCGAGATTACCTCCGCAAACTTTTGGTTATGTAGATGTAAGAGATGTAGCATTAGCTCACATCCTTGCTTATGAAAATAATAATACCGAAGGAAGACATATTCTTTGTACAACCTGCTTGGATGGATTCGAATTGATGAACATAATAAAGGAAGTTGATCCTGAAATTAAAGTACCAACTAAGATTGCCCCTATGTGGCAATTAAGACTCTATGCTAGATTTGAAACTACAAAATCATGGTTTGGATACACTCCCGCCATTTCATCTGAGACTGTCAAAGAATACATGGGTAAAATAACCAATTACGATTCTAGTAAAGCAAGAGGTGTACTTGGATGGAATCCTATGGATATAGAAGATTCAGTTAGAGATACACTAAACTGGATTAGGCATAAATTGAATTAAGGATTTTTACAAACAATCATTTTAGTGTTTGTAGTAAAATTATTTACTCGTTCTTCACTCAAAACTTCCAGACCACACTTCTCTATTATTTGCTTGAAATCAACGTACTTTCCAAGGCCCAAACGCTTTCTAAAAGGATTCCAGAGTGTACCTATAATTCCTTTTTTAGCTTTATAATGATTAACTATTGCAATTAATCCCGAAGATTTCGTAACTCTAACTATTTCCTTTAGAACTACCTCAGGTTCAGCTACAACTGCAAGAGTGTGGGCCACAACGCAATGATCAAATTGGTTAGTGTCAAAATCAAGAACATGGGCATCCATCTGTTGAAAATTAATATCTGCTGCAAATTCTCCATTCTCTTGCCTTTTGCGTGCTTTGACCAACATTGGTTCACTATAATCAATAGCTTCTACTTTAACAAAATCAGGCACGTGAGTTAGTGAAATTCCAGTTCCAACTCCAACTTCTAGGATTTCATCTCCTTTTTGTAATTTAAGAGAATTATACATCTTTGAATGACCATCTGCAAAAGAAGGCGCCATAAATCTATCATATATTGGTGCATAAAGGCGGTAAATACCGTGCCTGTGCTTTCTCTTGCTATCTGTCATATGTGTATCATGAGTAATGGGTTTATACTATTAACATAGATCATCTAGATTTGACTTGTGATAAAACATACCACATTCCAAATAAGCCAACAAACATAATTGTGGCTGAACCGAAACCAGGATCTGCACCATCCCATGATGACGGGTCTTGCAATATGCCATCGCCTTTAGTAGATACAAGCCAAACAAAATAGGCTGAAGAAGACGACATCAAAAATATGAACGAAGCTATAACATATTTTACATGGTTTGGAAGGGTCTTACCTGTTGCATAATATTCAAACATAGAAGTGCCAAAATATTTGTTTGATAATGACCAGCGAAAAAGAGCCTCATTGGATAAAGAAAAAAGAAAAGCTGCTGGCACAGCCCAAGAAACTGTAGGCCATCCCGGAACCCAAATTCCAATTATTGCAAATAAAACAAAAAGATAACCTAATAATACATAAATTTTGGTCTTAAATGGACTACTAGATACAAAATATTTTTCTACGATTTCATCTATTGTTTCCAATCTTTCAGAATTAGCCATCTTTGATATAATATTGTATTAGAGTGGTTCATTAAAGGTTACTTTCGGCCACCCTAAATCCAAAATGAAGAATAATCATTTATAATGTAGGTTTTTCGAGTATATGAATAAAAGTATTCTTTGTGTCTTATTAGTGATGGCTACATCATTTACAGGATGCATGGAAGAATCAAAAAATAATGATTATTATCCTGACATTAAAGATAGACATGAACTAGATTGGAATATGACGCATACTTTTTCAAAAGTTTTAGAAACTGGACCTCATTATGCCTTAGAAGTACAAGATGCCACATTCACAGTTGATACTAGTAGTGTTTGGGAAAGTGGCCCTGCTGAAGCTGATATACATCTTTCTTACTGGTTGCCAAGTAATACTCTGAAAGGTGAAAAAGTACCTGTAATTGCTGTTATTAGTCCCTATTTCTCATTTGGTCAACCAGGTGATGAATCTGGACATACTGGAATTGTGGGTGCAGGTCGTGGAGAATTTATATTTGAAAATTTTATTCCCCATGGGTATGCTTTTGCCCAAGTAGCTGTATTTGGAACTGAACTTTCTACAGGATGCTTTGACTATAGGGGTGCGGGTGAAGGTTTAGGAATACATCATGCTGTTGAATGGCTTGGAAGTCAGGAATGGAGCAACGGCCACGTTGGACTATACGGCAAATCCTACGAAGGTGCTACACAATGGGAAGCTGCAGCTTTAGGTAGTGAATATCTAAAAACAATTGTTCCTATTAGTGGTACGACTGCCTTGCATCCTCTTCTTTACAAGAATGGTAGTGCTGAAGCTAGATCTCAAATAATGCATATGATTTATTTTTCAAGTACTGTAGATTATAATCAAGATGATATTGACAATATTTGTCCAGATATTGCTGAAGGGTTAGTTGCTGGGCCTATTACGTACGGTGCTGGTGAATTAGATCCCTACATGCAAAATTATTATAATGAGAGATCACATATTGATAAAGCATTCCAAAATTGGAAAGGTTCTGTTTATTGGATACAAGGATTACAAGATTGGAATGTTGATCCACATCAAGTATTTAGTAGTCCTGATGGAACGCCTTGGTACCAAATTTATCAAGATGCTGGGTTTGATGTAAAAGGAATGCTAGGCCAATGGGAACATAACTATCCGGACCAATGGACAAAACACAATGTTCAAGAAACGGGTTATGGAGCTGAAGCAATACACAATATGACTCGGTGGGACTGGGCTCAAGATTTATTTGAATGGTTTGAATATTATCTAAAAGGAATCGGGCCAAAACCTGATTTAAATGTTCAAGTTCAACGTAATGATGGACAGTGGAGAATTGAGAATACTTGGCCTCCAAGAGATAATGAAAAAGTAACAATATCACTAGCTGATTGTCAAAATACTGGCGCTTTCGTTACTGGCCTCTCAGTTGTTGGAGGTGTAAGTCAACAAAGTATTACATTGGATTGTCCGGCCCTTTCTGAAACTGAGACTACATATATTTCAGGCCTTGTTAAACTTCACTTAGATACAATAGCTTTTTTTGATGGTGGACAAATATTTGCTGAAATGCAAGATGCTACTACTGGTATGAGACTAGGACATGCCACCATGGATATCCGCTATCATGCAGGTGGTTCAGAACCTCAAACTGTTCTCCCAAATGAAAGAGTAATGATGATGATGGAATTTCAAGCGATAGATGCATTAATTCCTGCAGGCCATGGAATCCGATTAGTGCTAACAGATACTGGTGAAGATTACTTGGCCCCACTTTGTGGGAATGCTTGTCCAATACATGTATTATCTGAGACATCAAATATTATAATTCCTTTTATTGACATTGATGGAAACCAAGTTTTCATTACTCCTCAATCTACTGAGGCTGCTAATAATCAATAATTAAGACAACAAGATAGTTTGAGTGCCTTTAACCGATATATTCTCATAAGTTATGAAAATTTTAATAGTACAATTATCAGAACATATATCAAAATTATTTTCATATATCATAATGGTCTCATCCTGTTCCCAAAAGTCTGACTTAAAAGTGGATTCAATTATTGTACATTTTGCAGGGCTTACAAGAAGAGGGTTCGAAAGCGCTGGAAAATCACTATCCTCTAATGCACTTACTAGAAATGAAACATAACGAGGCTCGTCCTCATCATTATAATAACTTAAAAATTTAATTTTAAAATAATTACCATTATTATTAATTACATAAATTTTATCTTCAGGTTCCACTCTATGAGTTGTAATCTTATAATCATACCAATCTAACCTTTCATCACTATTTTCTGTAAACTCTTGATTAGGGATATTGATAAGATCTTCAAAATTAACATCGTCAATTATAGTACCGGTAACATTCTCAGATAAATAAATGTCTGTTTTTGAGAACCTTAAATTGAAGTTGGAAACGCTACCTTCTAAAAGGTTAGACAAATCAAGATAAGTAAAATCATCTTCTGATGTTGCATCAACTGTTACTGTAAATGTAACTCCGTCTGAACTTAATTTAGGTGCGATTTTGGACTTGCCTATTTCATTAGAGGTAAAATTACCCTTAGAACAAGCCATTCTCTCGGTGCCGTTATCTATACTCACACTTAACTTAGACCACTCCAGAGACTCTTCTGAATTTGAAAATGAAATATCAAATAAAGAATTATTTTTTTCCATCGTTACATTATTTACTGAATCTACGGCTAAATACTCATTTTTAGTTCCTAAATCTTCTTCATATGAACTAATCATGACGAACCATATACCTCCTAGAACGATTAATAACAATACAATACCTGCACCTAAATTCCTAAGATTCATCATTTTTACTCCTTAATATCGCTTCAAAAAGACTTGGATATTTGTAATTTACATCATCTACGAAGAAGGATCTTGCTTTAATTGATAAAAGATCAATTATAACAACTACAAAAAACAAAACTATGAGAAGAGCCATAACTTTATCATATTGCAAAAATTTAAGATAAGTAGAAATATAATAGCCAATTCCTCCTGCACCCACTATACCTATCACTGAACCATGCCTCACATTATATTCAAACATGAATAATAGTTGAGATATCAAATTATTAGCAGATTCTGGAATTACTACTCTCATTATTATTTCAAAATTACTCAGACCCATAGCTTTTGCCGCATCTAAAGGATCTTTGGAGAGGCCTTCTATTGTCTCGTACTGCAATTTACCCAGATAGCCTATTGTGTAAAAAGTCATAGCCATTACTCCTGAAATAGGGCCTAGACCTATTAAAATGACAAAAAATATCGCCCAGATAAGGCTAGGTAAAGTTCGCATTCCAGATAATAGAAACCGGAAAGGTAACGCTATTGAATCTCGGTACAAATTTCTAGAAGCAAGTGTAGAAAGTGGTAAACTTAAGATAAAACCAAGACCTGTAGAAACAAAAGCAATTTTTAAAGTTTCAACAATCCCAATATATGCTGGAGAACAAAGTATATCCCAATTTCTATCACAAACTGGGTATGATCTTGCCTCTAGTACTTTCCAATTTGGAGGCCAAAGAGATTCATAAAAAAATACTCCCAGGTTATCTAAACTGTTTTCAATACTAGTCCAATCTCCATCGACTAAATCAACAAAAACAAACCATGTTGTTAAAATGATTAATAATGAAAATATAGGATACTTCTTTCTTTTAAGAAATATTTCCATATCAAAGTTCATTGAACAACCTCTATTAGTGCGGAAGTACCTGAATCCAAATTTTTCTCTAACTTAAAACAACGATCTGCTAATTTTGCCCTCTCGAGATTGTGTTCTACAATAATTAAAGTAACTTCATTTGCCTTGACATATTCTCTCATAACATTCCAAACATTAGCTGCAGTCTTATCATCTAATTCACTCAGAAATTCATCTGCAAGAATAAGTTTAGGACTTTGAGCCATCGTTCTGGCGATTGCTACGCGTCGTTGTTGCCCACCTGAAAGATACTTGATTGGCTCATCAATTTTATGAGATATGTCCATTAATGCAATCGACTCTTTAACATTATCAATTACTTTTTCCTCGTGAAAACCAGTTATGGATCTAAAAATAGATTCATTACATACTGCCCCTTCTAGTACATTAAAATATACTGTTTCATGCTTAATTAATCCTAATTTTTGAGGTATGTAACCCACACTTCCTCTTTGTGGAGTGGAATATGAACCAAAAACAGCTAATTTGCCTCCGATTGGACGCACTAAATGCGCTATGTTTTTCAGAAAGGTAGTTTTTCCTATTCCTGATTCACCAATTATAGAAATGATTTCTCCTCGATCTATTTGGAAATTTTTTATATTGGCAAGAATGGTAGATGAGGAATAGCCTATCTTTAAATCTACTGCACTTACTATACTGTTCATATACCTCTGGAGTCCTCCGTAAAGGTCGCACTATTTACCGTTACATCACAGGTACTCTGAGGTTCGTGCTTGATGAGCCCATCGGTGTGACATGAAATCATGTATAAGGCCCAACATGCACGAGTAATTCTCTCTCATAGTACTTGGACGAAAGTATGAGAGAAAATAACTTCATTTACTAAATATCTGAATAAGTTATTATTCGGATATCTCGTATTTTGTGTCGTAGTAGTTACTTATTCCAGGAAGTGCCGAAATTAAGCTGCTGTAAGAACCAAGATGTTCTTGCGTATTAGCTTCAACTAATCCTGAAGTGCCTAATATATTAGACATAATTTCTCCACCACATGTATTTCTTTCAGAGGTACTATCTACTTGATGTGTTACCGTATTGTAACATCCAGTGTATGTTTCACCTTGCATTTCATAATCTACGACATACATTTCATCATTCATAGCAAGTAATGCATTCAAAATCGCAGTTCTAGTCTGAACATCCAACTTATCTGGATTATACATTACTGGATGAGATGGAGCTTGTCCAAAAGCCGGTAATGGCACGTATTCATCTCTTGATAAACACCAGTCTTGATTCAAACTAACATTCTCATTACCACAATATGAATCTACTGTTGAATCTTTAGCAAAAGCCACATCACCAAATCCTTCCGACAAACATTTTACAGCTCCAGAATATCCGTAGTATGGTGTACCTGATTCAGGGATACTAGCATTGTCGCTAAAGAAATTCAAAATAGTATTCCTTAATGATTCAATATCATCATTGTCACCTACTACTTCTGCATAATCATTAGATATTAAATATCCCATAGGCAAGAGCATTCCTGCAGATTTTAGCCATCCTGTATGGCATGAAGTTTTACCTTCAAGTAAAGCAAAAGGATCGGTTGAGGCATCGTCATCATTCAATGCTGTTGCCATCTCAGAGTCTTTGTGTACCCATGCATGCGCATTGTAATATGTTCGACCGTCAGATTTTGTATCTGCTGCCATTGTTGCTAGCCCATATTGTTTCCAAGCTACCCATGCAGCTCCTCCGTCCATGAAAGCTATATCTGCATTACCAAACCTTAAAGCTTCAATTATTGAACCTTCTGAAGTTGTTGGGTACAATGTAACTTCTACGCCAGTTTGAGCAGCTATGAAATCAGCCATGGCTTGAGGATTCTCATCAGGATTTTCATAATCATCTTTCACTTCATAAGCAATTCTTATTTTAGATATTGTAGGAGTTACTGTCTCATTAATGGTAAACTTATCTTTATAGTACGCATTAATTCCTGGAATATCTTCAATCAAATTACCATAAGATCCTAGGTGTTCTTCTGCAGTTACTTTAGTAATACCTGGAGTTCCTAGTATTGTCTCTAATATTTTTGAACCGGCATCAGTTTCATTCATAGCAACTAATGCATTTTGAATTTTAGTTTTAGTCTCAGCATTAACAAATTCAGGATTATACATAACTGGATGGGAAGGGGCTGAACCGTACGAAGGCAAGAGAACATAGTTATCTCTTGAAAGACACCAATCTTCGTTGTCTGCTGCCACTTCATTAGCACAGTATCCATCAACTGTAGAATCTTTTGCAAATGCAACATGACCTGCACCTTCAGATAGACATTTTACTGCACCTGAGTAACTGTAGTAAGGAGTGCCTGATTCGGGAATACTTGCATCATCACTGAAGAAATTAAGAACTGTGGCCCTTAATGATTCGATATCATTTGGATCTCCAATAACATTAGCATATCCATTTCCTATCAAGAAACCCATAGGAAGAAGCATACCTGCTGATTTTAACCATCCAGTATGGCAAGAAGTTTTCCCTGCCAATAATGAAAATGGATCAGTAGTAGCATCATCATCTAGATAAGCTGTTGCCATTTCAGAATCTTTCAAAACAACTGCGTGTGCATCATAGTGAGTTCTTCCGTCACTTTTTTGATCTGCAGCCATTGCATCGAGACCATATTGCTTCCATCCAACCCATGCTGCAGCCCCATCCATGAAGGCAATGTGAGCATTACCAAATCTTAAAGCTTCAATTATTGAACCTTCAGAAGTGATTGGATATAATTTCACATTCATTTTTAATTCATTAGTGAGATAATCAGCCATGACTTGAGGATTCTCGTCTGGATTCTCATAATCATCTTTTACTTCATAGGCTATGATTAAGTCTTCTGAATATGACGTTGCTTTATCATCGTCATCATCACTGCTTAAACACCCAGTAAAACTGGTGAATACAAACAGCATAGCGAGGGCAAATGTACTTGTTTTTTTCAACATTTTTTGCTTCCTTTAGGGTTTAGGTCACCCTAATTTAGGTTAGCCTAAAAAATAGGAGTATATATAATTTAGGCTGCCCTAAAAAAAGAAAAGTATATCTTTTATATCTATGACTTTTTAGTATCGTATGGCAAGTATGGATGCGCTATCTGAAAGTGCTGAGATGATGGTAAAAAATATCAATGAATTAGCATCAAATGGTGAAAGAGTTAGAACATCTGATTTATCAACAAAGACTGAACTAAAACCTGCTACAGTAACTGAAATGATACAGAGATTAGGTGACATTGGTTTAGTAGATTATGAACCCTATCATGGAGTACATTTGACAAAACAAGGACAACATGTAGCTGATGTAATTGAACATCGTTTTAACATACTTCAACGATTCTTAGTAGAAATTTTAGATGTAAATAAAACTGAAGCTGCCGAAGTAGCTTGTAGAATGGAACACGTATTAACAAGAGATGTCGAACACAAGTTAACTACATTTCTAGGAGTAGATCCAAAAAAAGAATCTGAACTATTTTGTCATAAAATAAGCATAGATGATGAGACTGATCCTAATTACTTACCATTAACAAATTTCCAGGAAGGTAAAGAAGGTAAAATTAGAATTGTATTCTTGAATGATGAACTAAATGAAATTTTATCTGAAAAAGGATTAACGCCTGGAGATAATATCTTACTGAAAAAAGCTACAGATGAAAGGTTTGACATTGAAACTAAAAAAGGCATAGTCTCAATTGATAAACAAATGGCTTCTAAAATTATTATTCAGAATCAATGAGCTCGAAAGGTGTTTTGTATATTGTAATAAGTGGACTTAAAGAGTATAAAAGAGCTAAAGAAGCTTTGAGAATAGCTGAATATCAAGCCGGTGATGGTCGCAATCTAGCTTTAATGCTTCAAGGTGAAGGAATCAACTGGATAGAAGAAGGAAATGAAGCCATTAGAAAAGAAATACAAACCTCAATAGGAGTAATACATGAATTAGGATGTCCTATCTTTCTTTGTGGAGCTTCATTAAATGAAAATGGATTATCTCCAAGAATGGGAGAATATAAATTTTCAGTATCATCAGCCCCTAGAAGAATCAGTCAAGTAGTTGAAAAGGGTTGGCAATTGGCCGTATTTTAATAAAAAATATTAAAGTTCTTCGAGAAGTTGTTTACACCAAGCTTCGACTCTTTCATCTGTCATCTCACCTTGATTATCTTCATCCAAAGATAAACCACAGAATTTTCCATCTATTAAGCCTCTAGATTCATCGAAATCATAACCCTCTATTGAAGTAAAACCAAAGCATTGTCCGCCACCTGCCATCACTTTTTCATAAATCATACCCATACCATCTTGGAATGTATCTGGATATCCTAGTTGATCTCCTTGGCCAAATATAGCAAATTTGACTCCATTAAAATCCATTCCTTCCATATCATCAATTAGGTCAATCCAATCATCCTGAGCCTCACCCACATACCATGTTGAAATACCCATCAAAAGAAAATCATATCCTAATAAATCTCCAGCCTCTATTGAACTAACGTCTTGAACTGTACAATCATGATCACTGAAATGCCCCTCAATTAATTCTGCTGCAGTTTCTGTATTGCCTGTGCTTGAACCGAAAAATATGCCTATTTTCATAATAATGTTGCCTCTTATTTCATTATTATCTTGGACGCTATTTGTAATTTTCGCAACTAATTCTTATCTATCAAAAAGGCTATAACTAGGCCTCTCATGTAAAAAATATAGCTATTATTATGTTAATTTGCTATAGGAAATAAAAAATGAGTACAATTCAAGTAACAGATACCGATTTTGAAAAAACTATTAACGATAATGAACTCGTATTAGTTGATTTTTGGGCACCGTGGTGTGGCCCTTGTAAGGCCCTAGGCCCAGTTTTGGATGAAATAGCTTCCGAAAATCAAAACATAGTTATTGCAAAAATGAATACTGATGAAAATCCAAATACCTCATCTCAGCATGGAATTATGTCCATACCAACAATGATGATTTTCAAAAATGGTGAATTAGTTGATAGATTGGTTGGAGCTATGCCAAAAGATGCAGTTATGCAAAAAATAGAACCACACTTCTAAGAATAACTAATCCTAACGTCAGAATTTGTTAATTCTTTAATCAAAGACTCTGTATCTAAAATATTTAAATTGCAGACTAAAGTATATACTTCATACATCTTATGAAAACTACTAATTTCTACTTTTGAATAATCCTCATATTTAGTTATACTTACGTTTAGAATTTTTACAATAGGTATTCCTCCTTCGCGTGGTTCTCCAGTTAAAAGTGAAGATATCTCTTCTTTACGGAACCCTCCTGCTTCTAGAACTAAATGATCTCCATATATC
>DAEH01000065.1:3829-6329 GCA_002497685.1 Euryarchaeota archaeon UBA169 | reverse complement strand
AAGAATTGTGCATAACTCAGATCCTGTTGTAACTACTGCAATTGAAGCAAAACATACTAAGGACTTGCCTAAGCTTGTTGAAGTTCTTCGCGCCGTAGCAAAGTCTGATCCGTCTATTCAGATTGATAGTAATCTTGAAACTGGAGAGCATCTAATGTCTGGAATGGGTGAATTACATTTAGAAATTACTGAATACAGAATTAAAAATGAGCATGGAGTTGAAATTACAACTTCACCTCCTATTGTTGTTTATCGTGAAACTGTAGCAATGCAATCTCCGGGTGACTTTGAAGGAAAATCACCAAACAAACATAACCGTTTCTACATAACTGTAGAACCATTAGAGGAAGATATTCGTAATGCAATCGTAGAAGGCACTATTCCTTCTGGTAACATTAAAAAGTCTAAAGAGGTTGCTAGACAACTAATAGACATGGGATGGACTAAAGTTCATGGTCGTGGTGTATTATGTATTGAAAATGGATGTGTTTTTATTGATGCAACAAAAGGTATTCAGAACTTATTCGAAACCAGAGAATTATTGATAGAAGCTTTTAATGAAGTTGTAAAAAGAGGACCTCGTGCAAATGAAAAGATGATGGGTGTAAAAATCATATTAAATGATGCAAAACTCCACGAAGATGCTATTCACAGAGGACCTGCACAAACTATTCCTGCAGTAAGAAATGGAATTAATGGAGCTCTTGTTTCAGCTGGTGTTGCATTATTAGAACCAAAGCAAAATGTTTACATTAATGTTCCACAGGATTTAATGGGATCTGTAACTGGGGAAATGTCACAAAGACGTGCTGAAATCGCCGGAATGGAAACTGAAGGTGATATGGCTGTCATTACTGCAAAAGCACCTGTAAAGGAAATGTTCGGATTTGCAAGTGAAATTAGGTCTGCAACTGGTGGACGTGCTCTATGGAGTACTGAATTTGCAGGTTATGAAGCACTACCAAGAGAATTACTCGATGGAATAACTGAGGATATTCGAAAACGTAAAGGTTTGAAAGCGGAAATGCCAAGACCTGAGAACTACTCTTAAGTTCTTATTCGTTATTAATCATTATTACTTTGAACTGGCCTAAATGGATGGACCCAAGCTGCCAAATTTCTAGGGCTTCTCGTTTGAATCCACAATTTACCATTACCGTGGTAGTTACAAATGAGTTGATCACCAAATAAGAAACTACGGATTCGCCTTCCTGAACGTCCAATACTGTAATCTAATGAACTCTCCCAGGCAACTGCATATCCATTATCTACAGTATATGATCCTTGAACGTCAACTTCCTGAATATCTCCGTATGAACCAAAAAATAGTAAACCTGTTCCGCTTACACGGAGACCTAACATTCCTTCGGCAAAAGTACCCATAAAACCTTCCCACGTTGCACTAGTTTCAATATTGCCTACATGACAAAGATATGCTCCACGTTCCATGTAAATTGTTTCGTCATTAAGCTCTCTCACAATTATGTCTCCTGAATAACCTGGAGCAATACCTATCTTGCCTGAACCTCCTTCTGCAGTATATGTATTGAGGAAAAAAGATTCTCCTGCCATTTTTCTCTTCAAACCTGCAAAGAGACCTCCTTTCATCTCTGTTTTAGTTTTAATTGTAGTATCCATCCAAGACATTGAACCTGGCTCCACTATCACAGATTCACCCTCATTTAATGTCATTTCAACGAGAGCGTATGAAGGTGCTGAAATTATGTCGTATTTCATTAGACCTCCCTAGGTGGCAATAAAGGACCCAAGGCTCCACCAAGCCTACTTGGATCATGTGATTGAACTAAGATTTTACCTTGTCCTCTAAATTTCATAACTAGCCCTTCTCCGGACATCATGGAAGAAATCCAACCTCCTCCTGCCTTACTAATTTCATATTCTAGCCCTTCTGTAAATGCAATCAAATGGCCATTATCTATTGTAATTCCATTTCCAATAGTAACCTCACTTATCCTACCAAATCCATTAACAAGTAATTCTCCTTGTCCTGAAGCTTTCACAAAAACTAAACCTTCTTTACTGAACATTCCCTTTACTAATCCTTGATATTGAGTATCTAAATCTATACCACCTGAAGAGCCAAGATAACTTCCACCTGAACAAATCCAAGTTTCTGAGCCAACCTCAACTTTGCGTACTTCTCCCTGATGTGTTGGAGCAAGGCCAACTTCTGCTGCCATATTGTCAGTAGTATGATATGAAGATAAAAAGAATGATTCCCCGGCAAACATTGCCTTCATACCGGATTTGAAAGCACCCCACATCCCTTCATCTTTTTTTCTGCGTGATTCAACCTCAATAGACATGTTAGGAGATGCCCTATACATTGCCCCTGCTTCTGAAACAAACTTTTCTCCTGGCTCTAGAACTACAATTGCTGAACCAAAAGCTCCTTCTGTATCTATTTTTATATTCATATTAACCTCGGTGTAAGCCAAGATGCAATACCATCTACTGTTCTTGTTTGTAAATATATTTT
>DAEH01000065.1:1322-3480 GCA_002497685.1 Euryarchaeota archaeon UBA169 | reverse complement strand
TCATAACTAAGCCTTCACCTGAAAGCATAGTTGATTTCCAATTTCCCATACCTGATATTTTGTAATTCAGTGAAGGTTCAAATGCAACCACGTGACCAGTATCTACGATAAATTCTCCATTGATCTCTTTCTCAATAATTCCTCCAAAGGAATTAAAAAATAAATCCCCGTTACCTGAAGCTTCTAAAAGAAAAGCACCTTCTCCCGAAAATAAGGCTTTGAGACCTCCAAATTTAGCTTTGATATTTACTCCGGGCGTGCATGCCAAGAAAGACCCGGCCATTATATTCAGATTATTATTGGATAGATTATAATGCTCAACTGCTCCAGGTATTGAAGGTGCAAATGTTAGATTACCTCCGTTTTCATGACTATATTTTCCTAAGAAAAAGTTTTCCCCTCCAAACATTTTACGAAACATAGCTGAAAAAAATCCACCCTGCCTCTGAAAGCTCGAACTCATGTTTGAAGACATCCTAGACATTGCACCTGGTTCGATTAGAACCGTTTCTCCCGGGCCCAGTTCTACATCAACTTCTCCATACGATGGGTTTCCTTTTATGTCAAACTTCATAATTATTAGTACAAATAACCGTATTTAACTTGAACTTACAAGATTTTAAGTCGAATATTAGGCGAATCCTTTATTTACCCCCCATCCTGCCGAGACATCCATCCCAATGGAGGGAAATTATAATGGCTGAAAAACAACACTTGAATGTAGTATTCATTGGTCACGTCGACCACGGTAAGTCAACCACAGTTGGTAGAGTACTTTTGGAAGGCGGTGCTATCGAACAGCACTTGATTGATAAATACAGGAAAGAAGCAGAAGAACGTGGAAAAGCTGGTTTCGAATTAGCTTACGTTATGGACAACCTCAAAGAGGAAAGAGAACGTGGAGTTACTATTGATGTAGCACACAAAGAGTTCAAAACAGATAATAAACATTTCACTATTATTGACGCACCAGGGCACAGAGATTTCGTTAAAAATATGATTACAGGTACCTCACAAGCCGATGCAGCTGTTCTAGTTGTAGCTGCTGATGACGGTATTGCTGCCCAGACCAAAGAACACTTATGGTTATCCAAAGTTATGGGTATTGAACAAATGATCATATCTGTTAACAAAATGGATATCACAAAACCAGCATACAGCGAAGACAGATTTAATGAAGTCGTTAAAGAAGTAAAAAGTATGTTAGGAATGGTTGGATTTGCTGATGATCAAGTTAACATCTTACCTGCCTCTGGTTGGAAAGCTGATAACATTAAAGAAACCGGAGATAATTTATCATGGTGGAAAGGAGATACCTTGTTAGGTGCTTTAGATAAACTAAACCCACCTGCAGGTAATGCTAACGCTAGTGTAAGAATCCCAATACAAGATGTCTACAAGATATCAGGTATCGGTGCAGTTCCTGTCGGCCGTGTTGAAACTGGAACAATTAAAGCAGGTACAAAACTAATTTTCAAACCATCTGCCCACACTGGCGGTAAAGTTGGAGAAGTTAAATCTGTTGAAATGCATCATGCTGAAGTTCCGTCCGCCGGACCTGGTGCAAATATTGGATTTAATTGTAGAGGAATTTCCCATACTGATATCAGAAGGGGAGATGTTGGAGGTCCAGAAAATGACCCACCTACTGTTGCACGTGCATTCAAAGCTCAAGTAATGATTCTTGATCACCCTAATGTTATCACTGAAGGGTATACACCAGTATTCCACTGTCACACTGCACAAGTTGCATGTACATTTGATAAACTTCTTGCAAAAATGGATCCAAGAACCGGACAAGTTACTGAAGAGAATCCTGACTTCTTGAAGAAAGGAGATGCTGCTATGGTTCTTATCAAACCAACAAAACCTTTGGCAATTGAAGAACAAGCTAAATTCAAGCCTTTGGCAAGATTTGCTATTAGAGACATGGGAGCTACTGTAGCTGCCGGTATGTGTCTAAAAATCGAAGAACACTGGGATTGAGTAGTTAATTAATGGCTCCAAAAAAGGCATCCAGCAGAGCTTGTATTTCGCTGCATTCCTTGAGCTATGATATAGTGGATAGTGTTTGCGAACAGATCAAAACCATTTCAGATAGAACTGGAGTTGGGATGACGGGACCAATACCACTACCTACTAAGAAATTGAAAGTTCC